>JAUUVJ010000008.1 GCA_030589605.1 Candidatus Hodarchaeota archaeon
GATTGGACAAGTTTTTTTGATTCTGTTCCTTTTGTAAAAATAAACGTACCCGAAAAAAGTAATTTTCCTCAAATCATCAGGAGGTTGTGAAAGTGGAAATAAAAATATCTGACGTTGTAAAAATTCTTCCTTTTGACGATGTTATAACTTTAGATATGGTCTCAAGGAAAAATGACATGATTGGACAATACATCATAACTGAATCCTTAATTAAATCATTTGAACAAATATTGGTTGCATTGTTAGAATTACAGAAGTCAATGAAAAAATCCTTTTTAGTAGAAGGAGCCTATGGAGTAGGAAAATCACATTTTCTGTTATTTTCTTCTTTTCTAGTGGAATCATCAACAAATCAAGATACTCATGATATGATTAAGAAAAAAATTAGCGGTACCCTCCTTTCCCCCTCGTTTCAAGATTACATCGTGAAGAAATCTAAAATCATGTTGATTAGGATTGATTTAAAAGAATTTTCAAGAATGCCCTTGGATCATATATTGCTAAATTCATATAAAAAAACCGCAAAACAATATTTAGGAACAGATTTCTCGTTTAGGCATGAAATAGTAGAAATAAAGGAAATTCTAGATCGGTGGAAAGATAATAATATTGAGTATTATAAGAAATTCTTTTCTTATTGTCAAGACCAAGGAACAAGTCAAGAACGATTTTTTGATGGATTAAATCGATACGATGAACAAATTGTAGTATTATTTCAAGAAGGACATTTAAAGGTTGTTGGATCAAGAGTAAACCTTCTTCCATTGAATATCTATAAAGCAACTGAAGAATTTATTCAATTTATCAATTCAGAGGGCTATAATGGATTAGCATTATTTATCGATGAAATCACAACCTTTCTTGAGTCGAAAAGTGATCCAAACCGAATAACCGCAGAAATTAATCAAATTGACCGATTATCTGAGCTCAATCAGGATTCCCCACTATTAATCATTGGCTCTATTTTGAGAAGAGAAATTCCATTATCTGGGGTTTCAACTAGTCGTTGGGAAAAAGCTACGGATCGTTTTGAACACCTCCCTATCACACTTATCAATCTAGGTGACATGTTAAAATCCAAGCTTGAAGTTGTAAACGAAAAAGCAATCCAAAGTGCATTAACTCAGTCTGATACATCTGGATTTTTTATGGGTAATAGGAAAGAACTTCTGAGTATTTTAGACTATTATCCTTTACATCCCTATACAATTCGTATCCTAGAGCAAGCATCAGGTTTGTTTTCTCAAACAAGATCAGTTTTTTCCTTTGTATCCCATATTGGGTCGCACATCATTCAAAACGAGCGGTTGATCGTTGATAATTCATTAAAATTCATTACTCCAGATCATGTGTTCGACTATTTTGAAGAAGATTTTAGGAAGAAAAATCCCGAATCGATTTCTGTGATTCAAAGTATAATTAATTCAACGAATGATCTCTTAAAGGAATCTATTGTTAAAACTGTTGGATTGGGATCAGTTTTAAGTCCCATTTTACCCATTTCCATTGATTTTTTGGAAAAAACCTATTTAAATGAAACAACTGAAGATAAAATGAAAGAAATCCTTCAGGACTTCAGTCACTACTTTTTATCACGGGGAGACGGGTATGTTATAGTTTCTGCTACATCTTCGAAGAATATTCGAGTTCTAAATCAACGAGAAAATGAAATTTTACAAATAAATTATCATACATTATTTATAAAATTTATCAGGAAATATCTGTCTTCACAAAAACCAGTAGAATTTCAGGGCATACAATGGCCAGTACAAATAAATTGCTTAACCGTGAATGAATTCGAAGAAAATAAACCTAAATCTACCTCCGATTCTTTGAATTTCTACTTAGTAATAAGAGAGGGAAGAGAAACTATTAATGAAGCATCTTTCAGATCTTCAACCACCAATTCGAATATTTTTGTTAGTTTTTCGTTTAACAATTTAGACCGAAAGAAAATTGCTAGATTTCTTGCTACAAATCAATTACTTGATGAAGCAGGATTGAGTCCTGAAGAAAGAGAATATTATGTTTCTCAAGTAGCGAATTTAGATATTACCAAATTAATCGAAACTTCCCTATCAATAAGTTATGTCCAAGTTTTTACTTCAAAGGGTCCATTCAGTTATAGTAAGCGGATAATCGAGGTAAAAACAGTGCAAAGAGGATTTACACTTGATCTTTCTCTTGTATTCATTGAACAAGTTAAGGATACTGTTTTATCTTCTCTATATCCTTCATTAGCTGTTCTAGAAATTAAAGGTTCTGTTTCTAAACGACAAGCACAAATTACAAATATGGTTGAAGGATTTTTAATTCATCATCAAGAAAAGTTAAGTAACGTAGTAAAAGATAGAATTAAATCTATTCTAGTTCCTTTGGGATTTGCGAAGAAGAGAAACGAAAAGTATGTTGCGGTAGAACCCGAGAAAGGAATCCAATATGAAATCTATGAAAATGTGTTAGAAAGCATTTCTGGATCTACTAAGTGTCAAGATTTATTCATTTTCCTTAGTAACCCACCATACGGATTTTCAGAGGTTTTGTTTGAAATCTATATGGCAGCGTTAATACGTTTAGGCAAAATTACCTTGTACAAAAATAGACATATTTACACCCTGAAATCTGGGAAAGACGTCCATAGGATTGGTCGAAAACCGCATCAATTCAGTATAAGGATCTCAAAAACGATCGATCCTAAGAAATGGAGGCTTCTTCTGCAAATTTGGGAGTTGTTCGATAGAGACGCAGCTCGTTTCGGGAAATATGACGTTTTACCATCTGATATGTATTCACAAGTTAAAGAGGAACTAATTGAAGATATTTTTAGAGGCGGAAAAAGTATAACACGCGTTATAGATAAATTTACTGAAATTGAAAAATCAAAATTACCATCAGAACTTGAACAACTTAAGTTATTTATCCCAATTCTCAAATCTCAACAATTCGAGGATCCAACAGAGGGATTAGAAAACATCGTGAATGTGCTCTCTGAAATATGTGAAACGGAAAACATAGATGAGATTTGGGTAAAATTCAGATACTGTTTTGAAACATACAAGAAAATCGAGGAGTTTGTTGATGATCATTCTAAAAACGTAATAAAACTTCAAAAATATCTCAAAACTATTGATTTACCAAAAGACGATAAAAATTTAATATCACGGATGAATCAACTCAAAGTTGATTACCAAGATCTTTTGAAAAAGATCCCTCCTCCTAATAATTTAATTAGCGCTTTATTTGACAGTTTTTCACAATTTAGATCTGATTATAATGAAAAATATGTTAAGGAACACATTTTTTTGGCTAGCACATTAGAGAACTTTTTAGTTGAATTTGAAGAGCTAGCTGAATTTAAGTTACTTAGTCTCCTTCAAGATATCGATAAAACTATCTTACCAGAACCTAAGGAAAATTTAGCACACATAGTTAAAGGAATCAGGGAAAAACAGTGTTCTATTGACCCCACTTCTTTTCTAGACGTATCACCAACCTGTAGGTGCGATTATAAACTTGGAGAATTTGTAAAGAATACAAAGGAACTAGAAACCGATAAGAATAGGATTTTAACCCAGTTAAGAAAAGATCTTTCCACATCCTTAGTAAAGTTTCAAGAAAAGCTACCAGAGAACATAGAAGCAGCTCTTGGTGTATTGTGTCGCGAAAAGCCTGAATTATTCATAAATTTAGTACGAGAAATTCCAATGCTTATAGAATCAGCAAAAGAATTGTCAACCCTACCAGTAACTGATATGAATGCAAAAATTTCAAAAACAAAATCAATTAAGCTTAACGCTGACGTTGAAAAACATGCTGAGATACTTAAGAAGTTAGTCTCTCCACCTGAATCACCACCCGACCCAACAACTGAGATAGCAATTGAAGATCTTTTCAATCACATAAGGAAGAACATTCGAGTTATGAAGATTCGACCTCCTCATAAGGAACTTAAGGATGTTTTCGAAAAGTTCCTCAATGAACACAAGGAAGACATAATTAAACTGAAGTAGAAGGGAAAAAATCGAATGTTTGAGCGATTCTATAATCCTGATAAAACTCCAATTCTAATTGAAGATTTTGACTCGCTTTTAGATCCCGAAAAGTTTAATTCGAAAGTAGTTATCTATAAAAGTGTTCAAAACTATCCTGAAATACGGTTAAACATTGAAAGTATTAAATCCTGTGAATCCAAAGACAAGATCATATTTCTCATGCAATCTGAACATGGTAGAACCTTTTTCAAAGACGCATACAAATGGTTTGAGGTTATATCTGTTTCTGCAACTAATTTTATGAATGACTTAGTTAATCTCGATTTTTCTTCGGTGGATCCTGCTGTTTTGAAATATATTTTGTTAAACATTAACACCAATCATATAGTTGAGACAAAAACCAAGTATGACAGCTTAAAAATTGACGAACCCCGAAATTTTGTCCTTTCACTTATTTTAGAAATGAATGATTGGGATAAAAGGGATTCTGAAGAAAAGATCAAGGTAGCATTATCTTTGATTATGGATTTCAGTCCTGAAAAGGACTTTATTGTCATGAAATCCATATTAAAGTATTTGCTTGTTTCAGATCCTGAGCTCATTCAAATCATAGAAAAGCTTCAGGAATTTGATGAGATCATTTCTCTGCTAAAAATCTCGATTTTATACACCACTTTAGGATCACTAACATTTGATTGGCAAAATTCTGGAAGCAATCTTTTCAAAGGATCAAAATATGAATCATTTTTTGACGAAGGAAACGATAAATCATACTGGGATCAACTTGAAATTCTTGGTCATTATTCAAAAAGATTACTTGACCAAACAAAACTAAAGCAATCGATTAGCACTCTTGAAGAAGAAATTATAGAAAATCCAACCTCGAAAGAATTGTATTATTCTCTGATTAATGAGCTTGTTGGCTTTAAACAAATACAGAATTATAACCTAAGAAGAAAATTGGAAACTTTAACAAAACTACTACAGTTTGACGGGGGGTTTTCAAGGTTAAGTCTTGAATTATCTACAAACTTATTTTACTCTAATATTTCCAGGGCTTCTTTCGATCAATTAGTTACATCTCTGGATAAGTTTGCTGAATACGAATCAGCATTAGCGACCCATTTGTTTGTAGCAGAACGAATTTCAGACCTAAATTTCATAAAAAATCTATTTCTCCTAATCAAGCTTCAAATTTCACTCAATAAAAAACAACCTAAATTGACCAAACCAGTAGACTGGGGAATTTTTTACAGAGATGATTTTCTTCCTTTGAAAATTCAAGCTGATTACGTGGATAGCATTTACCGAGGCAATACCGGAAAAAAAGTTTTAGAAGTAACAAGAAATGAATTTACCAAATTGTATGACGATTATCAGTTGGAATTTTTCAAAATTGTGACCAAAAATTATTCTTCCTGGATCAAAACAGCAAATATTAACCTAACTTCGAATTTGGTGAAAAAATATGTACGACCCGCAATGTCCGATATGCATGATCACAAAAAAATCATTCTTTTATTTGACGGGCTTCCGCTTGAGTATTGGGTTGTTCTGAAAAAGTACTTTCAAAGACTCTTTACCATAAGTAATGATACTTTTGCATTCAGTCTTCTTCCGTCAACAACAAAGTTTTCGAGACTAGCCATTTTTTCAGGCGATTTACCTAAGAATATTGATAGTACAAATGAGGCAAGAAATCTCTTTCTACAATTAGGTCTTGATACAAAAGGTTCATCGGTTTGTTTCCAAACAGAAGCTGATCAAGAAAAAAACAAAGAAAAAATAGAAACAATGATTAGAAGTCAGTATCCAGTTATTTCGTTAATATTTAATTTTTTTGATAATCTTGCTCATTTATCAAAGAATTTTTCAAATAAAAAAGTGGTGATCAGCTACTTTGAAGAGAATATCCTACCAATTCTTGTGACAATTTCAAAATTGGAAAAAACGATTATATTCATTTTTTCAGATCATGGATTCGCGAATCTTACTGAAGAATACCATATCACCAATTTGAACACACAGGGACTTCCAGACCGAATACCATTGAGATACATTCAATTTAATAGGAAACCTGATGCACAATTCACCTGGCCGAATTGGTCATTCTTGCTTGATAAACCAAATGAGTGGGGGTTGAAAGGACAATACCCACTTCTCATAAGTGGTAAGAGAAAGGCTTTTACAGGAAGGAAAAGACGTTCTTCAGATAAAAATCTAATAATTGATAAATCTGGGCACGGAGGTATAACATTGGAAGAAATGATTGTTCCCATTGCTGTATGTCACCCTAAAAAAGATAATAAATCACAATTTTCTCCCTCTCTTGATGAAATTCAAAAGCATGTACCAATTCAAGCGGAAAAGATAATTCCCCCCAAAAAAACCCCCACTTCAAAAAGGTCTAAAAAACTTCTTGTGAAACGAAGAACCGATGAAGTGTTTGATAAAATTCTGGAAGAGGAATGAGTTTTAGTGATACAAAATGGATCGAAAAAACGTTAATAGAAAATTACAGGAGGTTTTTCCAGAGGTTGTTATCGATAAGAAATTAACGCAGATCTCTGACATTAAAAGGCTTCCTCGGTTCATTTCAGAATATATTATCTTAAAGCTTTGTGGAAATAATCCAACCCAAGAAGATTTAAAGAAAATTCGGCCATTTATAAAGAAATATTACCCCGATAAGTCTGAAAAAAATAAGATTCGCACTTTTCTAATGAAATATGGCGAGTACAAACTTCTCGATGAGTTTAGAGTAGAGACTGATATTCAACGAGGGATTCAAAAACTTTATGTTCCAAGTATCGATCTTTCTTACGGTACAATTAACCCATCTTTACTTTATGAGCATGAAAACCTTTTGATAGATGGAGTATGGGGAATAGGTACACTAAATTATCTTCATGATACTGAAATTCCTGTTGTTATGAGTGATTTTTCCCCTTTTCAAGTATCTGCATTAAATATGACGGATTTTTATGAGGGGCGAGAGATTTTTAACCTCTCAGAATGGGTAGATGTGCTTGTTGAAACGATAGGAATGAATACAGAAAGTTATACTGATCATCAAAAATTGATTTTCTTAACACGAATGATTCCTCTCGTTGAATCAAATGTAAATATGATTGAACTTGGTCCTAAAGGTACAGGTAAAACTTATCTTTATAGCAATATATCGCAACACACTAGAGTTATTTCAGGTGGAACAGTAACTCCACCAACACTTTTCTGGCATTTAGTAACAAATCGTCCAGGACTTCTTGTTATGAAAGATTGTGTAGTATTTGATGAAGTATCCACATTAAAATTCAAGAATCCAAATGAAACAATAGGAAAACTAAAAAACTATATGGAAAGTGGGAACTTTGATCGGGGAGATAAAGAAGTACACAGTACAACCTCTATTGTATTTGTAGGTAATTTAAAAATTGGTGCAGGGGGAGTACCAGCTTCATCCTATCTATTTAATGAATTACCTCGAGATATGCAAGAACCAGCGTTTCTAGATAGACTACATGGATTCATACCAGGATGGGAATTGAAACGAATCCAAACATCGAGAGATCATTTAGCAAAAGGGTATGGATTCGTTGTAGATTATTTTGCAGAGATTCTTCACAGGCTTAGGTTAGAGGACATTTCAACTCATATCAGTTCACATATAGAGCTACAAAATGCTGATATTCGTGATGAAAAAAGCATTATTAGATTAGTATGTGGCTTAGTCAAGATTCTTTTCCCTAATGATATTTGGACTGAAAAGGATTTAGAGTTATGTTTATCCCTTGCTATCCAATACAGGCAACAAGTGATTAATCAATTACATATAATAGATGCAGAAGAATTTAAAAAGAAAAAGATTGAAGGATCTATACTTTAAACTTAATTTCAAACCATTTTCTAGATCCAAGTTGTTTATACTTTTACCTAGACAAAAAAACTAGAACTAGATATTGAAAAGGTCAAAATCGCGCTTCAGGAATTATCTTCCTTATCATAAATTTCCCAACTTATCTTCCTTTCATGAAATTCACCTGGTTCCATAAATGTTTGTTCATCTAGAACGAGCTGTCGAATTTCAACTGCTAATTCGAGAATTTCTTTTACTTCATTTTGTTTAACATTGCCATCGGGATAGATAAGCTTCATTAAACCAGAAAAAGTTCTCTTAATAGCTTTTTCATCACGAATTTTAACATTGGAGAGATTTACACCAAATGGGCAATCCGAAGAGAATATTTTTCGGAATTGATGCATGATATTCCCTAAATAATCACTTGCGAAGGCAAGACCTTGAGCAAGATGATGCTCACTCTTACCAATTTTAGGTAGTTCCCATCCTGGAATAAGACCATGAATTCTATCCAAGAAAGCTGTGTCTCTCAGTTTTTCTGGAAGAGCTGCATTTAAACTAATATTTTCCTGAGATCCTAATTTGTCTGGAACATTTCCTATGAAAACCACCGATGTCTGTGCCTGAACTTTTTTATCTCCACGATCATAATTCCCTGATTCCATGAAGTCTTTCAATTTTCCAATGATTTCGTCAGATTTCCCAAATTTAAGGAAATTTATCTCATCAAATGCTACTAAATCATTTAGTGCTAATATTCCAGGGGTATTTCTAACAAGATTATAAAATAGTGCAGCAGGAGTAATTGTTCCACCAGATATTACTCTACAATAGGATGAGGAATTTCTATAAAGAAAAGTTTTACCTGTCTGTTTAGGACCTAGTTCGATGTAATTTACATTACTTTCAACTAATGGAATGGCCCTTAACAAATAAATAAGCTGTTGTCTATGAGAATACTGAGAAGCCTTCACACCAAATGAAGTTAAAAGTATTTTCATCCACTCTTCAGTGGTGAAGCTCTGTCTACCTTCGATGAAAGCATCTAAATCAATCGATGCTGCTTGCATTGGGTGAAATTCTGCTAATTGTAGAATTCCAGAGTTGTTGATTATTGTTCCAGCTCCCCACATTCCATTTACCAATAATTGTTGATTTTCTCTTATGATTTGTCGAATAACATTCATCTCGAGGTCCAATATGGTAGATTTAACGATATATATGTCTGATTCCAAATCAACACGGGCTTCGAATTCTGAAACTACCTTTAAAATCCCATCCTCCATTAACTTCGCACAGAAGACCTCTTTTTCCTTTCTATCTGGAATTCTCTCCTGAATAAACTTCCTTAGCTTCTCATAATCAACATTGGTACCATTCGTATCTGCGAATCTAGATACGACCCATTCTTGAATATATTTAGGTAAGAGACGAATCTCGTCTATGCGAATGTTTTTTCGAATAATTACTCCAGGATAGAATTCTTTTAACTTTCTTTCAATGATTGAATTAATCATTTACTATCTCCTCGGCCTACCAATCGGAAAGAACAGTCCGTCCTTTCAAAAGTCTTTCTTCACGACTAAGTTCAATGTTAACGTATAAAGTTCTTGAAAAACTCTTAATTTCATCAAGGATTCTGTAGGAAATTGTAACTTTTATCTTTTTTTGACCTTTTTCTTGAGGCGAAATGTCAAATACAATTTTGATCTCTTCTTGAGCTGCAATCTCTTTCAAAATTAAAGGAGAGAGATATCCAAATCGCTGAATTGAAATTTCAACATCTTCTATGCTGATTTCATTAGGGTTTTTTAGAGTTAATGGGAATTTGAAAACAGTACTAGATGGATACGTGTGAGATTCTAGTTCGACGATTGGATGTTTAACATCGAACATTATTCCAGGAGAATATACTTCCAAAGGAACCACGGTTTCATAGAAACTTAAACCCCCATGGTGGAGACGAGACTTGGATTTAGAAATTCTAGAAGATGCAAATTTCGCTTCAAAAGTTGATCTAGGTGGAAATGTTTTTTTCCCCCGAATGAATACTATACTATTTATTGACTCGCGGTGGTAGCCATTGCTAAATTTATGAGTTTTTGGGAGCCCATAATCTCTAAGTTGATTGAAATTTATCGATTTAATCAATTTAGGCTCAAAAGGAGTACTACCAGCAGTTTTCCTCCTCAAGAGAGAATATCTGGCATGAATATCATCTTTCGCATCAACTAATCCAGTTAGGAGATGATCGCTGATACAAGAATAAAGGGTGCCTACATCAATAAAACCATGGTCTGCGCATATCACAATTCTTGATTTAGGATCATCTTTTAGAGGTGACAGTTTTTCGACAGAGTAATTGAAAAGCGTACTTATTGCTTGTCTAAAGACACGACTAGGTTCTGCTATTTTGTGTTCAATAGCGTCCCCTGTCCTAAAAACGAATGCTCCAATTTTGATCTCATCCTTGATTAATTGATTACATAAAGTCTCTAGAGAGCCAGGATCATTTTCATAGGCTACTAAATTTCGAGAAAGGTCACAGGCATAGGCTAATAGCGCTCTTTCGTCTTTTATATTGGAGATAATCCTATTTTCTTTCAATGAGACAATTCTATTAAAGGTCGTTCCCGCGAAAATCGATCTTCTAGAATAAGTAGTTGCTGAAGGAAGGCATGAAAGGACACGTCGAAATTTTAATCCCCTGACATTATCTGAAATGCATCTAAACCCATTTCTTAAGAGAATTTCATCGAATTTTTTATATGTTCCTAAATCTATTCCATCAATTATAAGAAGTAAAGGCTTATAACCTTGTGAATAAAGATTTTTAACTATTTTTACAGCATTTAGCACAGTTTTCTCGGGATTTGATTGCAGGATCGATGGAAATTCGCTCAATAACCAATCTTCATATTTACTGAGCAGCTCTATTTCTATTTTCTGGAATGATTTTATTAAGTTTTTAATACCTTTTTCTAAATCACAGAAATCCTTTGTTATCTCTTTGACTGCCTCAACACGCGGAAGAGTAGGGATTATTTCATTTTCATATAGAGAAATCCAATGTTCAAGCTTATTAAATTCAGAAAGATTCTCTAGATTTTTCAATTGAGCCAATAAACCTAAAATATTTTTACAATGATCACAAAATTGATTATAGTATAACTCCTTTGAATGTGCTGAGAATTTCCCCTGAATTATAGGGAATAAATCTGGAAACCCTCCCAACCCTAATTCGAACTGTCCTTTGCTTGTTTCATCTATAATGAGTTGTAAATACTTTTCTATTATGAATTGAAATTCTGGTTTAAATAAACCAAGAGTATTCATTAAAATATTAGAAAAGGATTCTACAGAGTCTATTTTTTTGGATAATTCAGGTTCAAGCTCTTTCCAAACGGTCTCAAGAACAGTCAAAACCTCATTGAAAAAATTGGAAAGATATTCTTTAGAGCGAACTAAGGATGAAGTTTTTAATATTAATTCTATTGGTTTTAATGACTCCTTATCTAAAGTTAACTTATTAGCAATTGAGAACCGAGCTATATCCGTATTCAATGGTCCTTCTGAAACTAGAACTTTGATTATTTCCGTTTTAAGGAAAATATCAAATCTATCATTCGTGATTTCCCGAGAGCACTCATTTAGAAATCTTATTATTGAATTTGAGGTTAAATACCCTTTAATTAACGATAGAACTCGTGTGAAATGGGAAATATATCTATCTCTAAGTTGAGGAGAATAAATGTCTCTCTGCTTTAGAAAACCCTCTTCAAAACCTGTTACTAGTAGGATATAGAAATCTATATTATTAATAAAGGGAGAATCGATTTTGAATTCTTTGACAAATCGTTGTAGAAATTCTTTTTGTTTTCTAGGAGCAAAAACGGAGTAAAAAAGGCCCAGATTTTTACTTACCAAGTCTGAATTTGGTGACAGCTGCTCAAGAAAGGTTTTTAAATCATTATCAATAGGATTCATGGTAATTTCAAGATCTATTAAATCTCGATCAGTAAAACTAACCATTTCTCTCGAAGGGAGCATTTTTTTTAGTATGTGAGACGGAGATATTTTGTTGATTATAGCAATTTGCTCTATGTAATTATACATTTCTGAAAATGTAGCGGATTGGATAAGGAAAACGGTAAATTCTCTTGTACGTTTGATTTCCTCAATTTTTTTTAAGGAGTTATAGAAAGATTCCTGATCTTCCACTAGAAAAAAATACCAATTTTTTGTTTTAGTCATTTCTTGTATTTTCTTTGGCTTTATCTGCTGATAAGGATCGAGAACAATCTGCATTAATTTTCCTTTTGGAATATCATTCCAATACGGAAAAAGAATACTTTTATCACTTTCAAAATTAGAAAATTTCAATATATTTTATTCCCTTTTTCTTACTTATAAATTGGTCAATCATTTCCTCAAATTCATCGAGAGTCATTTTACGTCTTCCAGATTCAGTGATGTTTCTTTTAAATTCTAGAAGAAGTTTATTGAGATGGATCGTTTCCTTTGGTTTTGTTTTTACCTTTTTAGGTTTTACTGGGGGTTTAATTTGAATAGATGTTTTATAATCTTTGAGGAAACTTTGAATACTTTTTATTAGCTCTTTTTGCTGTTCATTGGATAGCTCAGCTGTTGGATCAAATGACTTAAAATTCTGCAAGACTTTTTTCATCGAGTCTTTCAAATTATTACTAGCTGTTTGTAACAATGTAACTAAATTAGGAATAGAATTGGTGATATGTAGCCCTAAAGTATTCCTAATTTGATTCACGAGTTCTATTTTCTGAGCCTCAAGACCTCTTTCAAGATTTTTTAAACCCTTGAAACTCTCATTGCATTTTATGCATGTCAAAATATCCTGATACTTTCCTTGAGACGAAGTACTCATTTGACGATTACAGTTAAGTCCAAATTGATTTATTTTATTTGCAATTGTTTTAGCAAGTTGAGCTCGATCATTCAATAAAGGTGATTCTAATTCAGAAAGAATTTTGAATTGTGGTAGATTAAGGAGGTACTTTCTAGCTAGTTCAGAATCATTAACTAAATTGTTGTGAACATTAGCTTTGGAACGAAGACTGTTTTCAAAGTACTCCTGTAATTTTTGGCTCAAGATAATTCGTCTTTCAGGCTTAGATAGCCATTTATCAAGATCCTCTATCTCTGTATATACATCTGTCATCTCTGTTTTTTCATTATCCGTTAGGTCTTCCCATAAGATGTTTTTCACTTCGTCAAATTGTAAAAAGAATGGTTTGAAGCTTGTTGCGATATAATTTCCCGCTTCAACGAAATGAGCTATGTCAGTATAAAGTTCCTTGAAAGTGTAATAATCTGTTTCTGCTGTAGGGGTTTCAGTATTTAATAATGTCGCGGGTAGGATCTTTAGCTTATTCTCTAGTTCTTTCTCCTCAATCAATCGTTGAAAAGCGTTTTTTAACTCTTCAAAGCGTGTTTCAAGTTTGTTATATCTGTTTTGAGTCTTGGAAGGATAACCAATAACTTCCTTCATTTCTTGGATTGATTCTATTGCTTTTATTACCCAATCCAGTGAACTAGTGAGTATGAGATCAATGATCATCTCTTGATTATCCCGACTTTGCTTGAAATCCCATTTGTTTCCGTTAGGAAGTAACTGTAATAAACTATCAATTAATTCTCTTAGCTCAATGTTTGGAGTCCAATATTGACGAATGATGTATTTATCCTTTGAAAGACTAATACTAACATCCTTAAGAATCTTATTCCAAGTTTTATTCGTTTCTGTAGGGGTTGTTGGGCATTCAATCTTAAAAATACCACATTTCCATCCGATTGATATTAAAATTTCAATAAGATGGTTGTTTAGCCCGAATGGAGGTTTTTTCAGCTTTTTATAAATATCCTTTAAGCTAAGCTCAGATTGAACACTGGTAAAAAGTAACTTCCAAGCTGCAAATGGGGGATTAGTTGAAGACAAATCTTTAGAAGGGATGACCAGATTATACTTATTACCCTCCTCTTTGATTAATCCAAACTGAGATATTGTGTCTCTTAAGTGTTTCTTTACATTTTCGTTTGGTTTGGTTTTTGGGTAATCTTGAATGAATTTTAATATTGGAATAACAGCAGTTCTTCTTTTTTCTGCTAAATTTGCCATTTTCCAAGGAAAGATAGGATAGATTTCCTTTAGTACAATTTCCCAAACATCATCCGGATAGATGGTATCGACATCTGAAGAAAGTATTTTTTCATTGGTAGCGATAAAATCGAAATTAGAGGGATCAATAAACACATTATAAACTCGTTCACTGAAGGCCTCCTTTAAGCTATCATGTTTTCCTCCTAAATGATCACGATATTGAGCGATTTTTTTATCTTTAAAAGCAAGTTCAAGCCCTGCAAGCTCTCTTATAACTTCCTGTTGTACAATTTTTGCTGCTGTAAAATTTGGTACCGCACAAATTAAGTTCTGATCTTCATTTACCCAATTCCTTGCTAGTTCCTTAAACGCATCATAATCATATGCTCCGATATTTTCAGGGATCAAATAGACCATGTATAAATCTACATCAGAAGGAGTTCCTGGCCTTGCGATTTCTTCAGGAAGCCTTGGAATCGTTTTCCAAGCATATTTAATTTTCCTAGGAATTCTGGTTATAGTTTCTGGTATCTCTTCAATGGTTAAAGGGATTTTTAACCTTGTTTTCAACTCATCATGAATATTAACTTTTGTTTTTGCCTCTGCAATAGCGTCATCAATTTCTGACATTGGAAGGCTTGTTTCTGAAATCAAATACCCGTTCATATTCCTATCAAAATATAAATGGATCGTTGATCTGTCTATTTCTTCTAATGTCTCACGAATAGAGTCTTCTGGCTCATCTAACAGATGTGCAAGACGAATAACAGAAACAGGATAATCTCCTTCTCTTCCCGATCCTGTTCTAGAAAGAAAATGCAAAGTTACCAATCCTTTTATTACGCTTTTCCTCAATTCAGGGTTGCTAGCTTGTTCATAAGACGCAAGACTAAGCACTGTATTTACCTCTGCAGATAGGAGGTTACTATTATGAAGATACCAGTCGTATAGGTTAGCAATGGTTACTAAATTTAACATATTGTCAATAATTGCCTTCTCTTTTCTTTTTTGGTAATAAAAAGTAGCTAAAAATTGGATTGCACTTCTTTCCTGCTCAAATGTTGACGATATTTTTGGTAAGAGCTCGATTACTTCAGGATGAAATGGAAAAATTTCATCAGGGGTGATTTTCCATGCATAATGGCTCTTGACAGTCTTTTCATAATGAGCAAATAATGCTTCAGACTTAGTTACTTTAACAAATTCATCAAAACGTTCCGCTTTCCTAAAAAGGGATCTAGCGACCTCTGGAAAACCTACTCCTGTTATAAGTGGAAGTTCGTTAAACCGTCCTCGAAGCTTATTTAAATCGTCTTTTTTAGAAGAAGTTTGTCCTAAAGCTTTTTGTAAAGTTTTATGTTGGGCACCGATAAGCCAAAAGAAGTCAGATCGTTTATTGATATATTGAGTTATACTCTGGAGCCCTCCTAATTCTTTCGTGATCCTTCCTAACTCGTATGACGACTCAAGGAACGCTGTAAATTCATCTACTAGAAAAATTACTCCGGAATAGTTCCTAGATTCTGCCTTTTTTCTTGCAACATTACAAGCTCTATCAATATTAACACCCTTTTTCATATCGGGTTTTGAATCAAATATTGACTCGTAAATTTCCAGGAATTTGTTTAGAAATTTGTCGTCTAGTAATTCAAGCCCTGAGATAATTGCTTTAATAGAGGTTTGATTCTTACTAGTGGTACTCTCCCATTTTTGTTTGAAATCATCCTTAACCAGCTGTTTATCGAGAATTTTTGTTGCTTGATGGAAATCAGTCTCAAAGAATTCGTCTTGTTGCAATAACCCTTCTCTTTTCATTGTCATTTCTAGATTTTTTAAAAAAACCAACTCATTATCGATTCCCAAATATTGTTCAAGTGATATTGGGACAATCAAGTAGCGTTTTCCCTTTAAGGTACGTAAATGCGTTTCTATTGCTTCATTAAGTTCTTTCTTTTTAAATTTAGGAAAACGGCCCACAATGTAGTCGAATAATGCATCAGACTCTAGTGATGTAAAAATACTCGCAAGAAAAACTAATGAGTGTGATTTACCCTTACCATAAGCGGCTGTGATAAGAGATGCTCTCCGCTGAAACAGTTTTCTTTCTATACCAGGTATTAAGCTTACGGTCGGGGTTTCTGTTATCGTACCAAGAACATCACATATGATATAAGCCAATTCTTCAGTAATAACATACCTATCTCGAAGTTCATTTCGATCTTGTGTATCTTTAATGGAATTGATATCTATAACTTCATCGAACTTATTTATTCTAACAATTTCTTCGATAATAAAATCATGTGTGACCATTTCACTCTCAACATCCTCTTTTTCATGGTAACATCACCACAAATCATAAACTCCTAGGTTTCCCTCAGAATGAGGTGGTAATTTATTATAAAAACGAGCAATTTCCTCTTGATCTTTTTCTGTAAAGTCAATCCAGAAAAGTTTGGAGCTATCCCAATATTCCGAAAGTCTTTTAAAGGGGATAACTGTTTCATTGATATAATCAAATCGTTTCGTACTGGTTAATACTAAGATGAAAATGTCATCTGAGGTAAATCTTGATAATCCTCTAAGAAGAACGTGAATCTTATTCTCCCAATCAGAATTCATAAGGAAATTAAGATCGTCTATTATTATTTGCTTATTAGATTGAATAGTTGCACGAATGGCGTTGGAAACCTCAACCAAACTGAAAGGGGGATTAATTTTATTATTCTCCAATATTTCCCAAATGGGAAGACAAGACATTTCTTCTTGTTCAGCTAGCTTTGTTGCAATAGAAGTTTTCCCTACTCCAATACCTCCAGCCAGGATAAACCCCTTCCGTCGAATTAACATTGGTTTTTTAGCCTCTTGGATCTTTTCACAGAGTAAGTGGAGTATTTTGTGCTGTGAGGTGGTGAATTTCATTAAAAATCTACATCTCCGATGCTTTGGTCAATGTTTCTCGTAGAAATTGGAATGGTTTTCCTAGGTATTCAGGTAACATACCAAATTGATGTAATCCTGCGAAATTCTCAATAACAATAACGTTTTTAGAAACTAGTCTGGTCATTAACTCTTCTATTTTAGGATTACTCAAGAGAAAAAGGTTTTTGAGAAAATTGCGATTATCATAATGATCGGTGGTAATATGTGGTAAACTATTTTGAAGTATGAAGTCAGTTAGTACAAATGCTACAGTTTCAATTGCAGGAACATGAGGATTATAGGAAATTGTGTTTGTTTCTTCTTGATGAAACATGGCAAGTCTTCCAAATCCCCTAGGATGATGTAAAGTTATTAATAAACTTGGAAGTTGCTCTCCAAATTTTCTTTCAGATCCCTTAAGATCTTTAGAAAACTTAGATAAAAATTCCGTTTGAACCGAACTCTTCTTTATTGAAGACCCACTAACATTGATCAGTGGAAGATAGTCATTAAATAACCAATTATAGAATCGATTGTTTTTAACTAGTTCGTATAAGGCTATTTCCCTTTTACATATCGTAAATCTTCCCTTGAAATTAGGATAGAGATTTCCAAATTCCGTAAGTATAAGATTCCCTTTCGTTTGTATAGTCAAATTCATAAACCGAAGCATTAAGGCAAAACATTCCATTTTCGGAACGCCGATGCCTACACGCTTGGCTAATTCTTTTAATGCGAAAAGTGGGGGTTTCTCTCGTGATCTATTCCTATAAAATTCCCGGATAATCCTGTCAATTAATGTAAAGTCAATGAACCAACCTCCTCCAAACCAAGGTTTTCTATCTAGAGATTTAATAGTTTTAGTCATTTACATCCTCTGAAAATATGTGTAAACTATACTATTGATCATTAATAGATTTTTTGTAAGGCATCTTTCTGTTTATGAATGAAGATGTCATCCAAGACTCTTACCTGAATTAAAGGCTGATAGTTCTAAAGATTCTAATATACGCTACGGAAGTTGGTTAATTCCTTCCTCACCTTTAACTTTTTTCTATAGTACCAATTTTTGGTCCGTTTAATACATACATTTCTACTCCTTCAGCACGTTTTCCCCTTTCAAATTTTTTTATATGTTTATAGAAGGCTATTTTAACTTCTCTGTATAATATCTTCTCATACTCAAGTTTAATCTCCTCATAACGAAACATGAATATAGAAGGATGCATAATAAGTTCTACATAAGGTCCATTACCCCATTTAGAATCATTTTCATACCAGACTACTTTATAATAAAACAAACTAATATTTTGGCAGAGTCAATTATATTAGCTGATATACCAAATAACAGCAAATAATTCTATTGAGTGAGTAAAGAACATGTGTGAACTCTTAGGGATGTCTTTTAATAAATTCGTAAAACCGATTATTTCCTTCACTGGATTTAAACAACGGGGAGAACATAATCCAGATGGATGGGGTATAGCTTTTTACCCTGACAAATCTGCCCAAGTCTTCAAAGAACCGATAACGGCCACAAGCAGTCCCTTGGCAGAATTCTTATGAAATTACCCATCAATTAAATCAAACTTATTTATCGGGCACGTTAGACTTCGAAGTGCTGGTGCAGTAAACTACATGGATACCCACCCCTTTCAACGATAACTACATGGAAAAACATACGTCTTTGCTCATAATGGTACAACAGTCAAAACGATAGCCAAGAATGACCAGTTTCTTTTAGAAGCTCGAAGCTTAAAGAGAGAATCGGTCAGTTTCACTAGCATCGAGGCATTATCTCATCTGAAGTTAAAAATTGATCCTTCCCACTCGCGACACAGGTGTTAAACAACCCAAACAGTCGAAAAAAGTTGAAGCAATCAACTTTTCAGGAGGTTTCTTTATTTTTTCCCATTTTAAGCATTATGAGATATAGCAAAACCATTTGAATGTCCAACTTTAATTGGCTTAACATTAGTTTTTATTCGTAAAAGGCGCCACTATTTCAACTAAATACTGTTTCTAGTATGCAAATAAAAGGAGGTGACAAGAAATGATAGATCAAAATAAATTATTAGATCAGCTTGTTGATAAAAAATATTATCCAAAAGATTTGATTGAAAAAATGAATGATAGTTTAAAAGACTATAAC
>JAUUVJ010000167.1 GCA_030589605.1 Candidatus Hodarchaeota archaeon
AGAGTTGTTCATTATCAATGGGAAAGAACAGGTCCTTCTGTAATTCCAATATACTAAGTTTTTATTTAATGATGTGTTAGGTATTCAAATTTAGACGTCGATTACATAGTTTGTCTGCCATTTTAATCCATTTATTTTGCCTTGCTACATGATTAAATTCGATTTTTGTAAAATACTTCTTCTCAGCAAAAATCTTTGTCCGATATTTTCGAAGCTCGTCATTTTTTACTTTATATTCTCCGATAAGCTGTTTAATAACCACTTCACTATCAGAAAAGATGATAAGATCACCATTAGTGATTTTTTTTGCTTCTAACAAAGCTTCAAGTATTGCAAGATATTCAGCTTGGTTGTTAGTTTTTGTACCAAGGAATTCACTATGTTCCTGAATAACTTCTCCATTTTGTACAAATATAAAAGCTAACGCTGATGGACCTGGATTCTGTCTAGAAGCACCATCGGTATAAATATGAAGAACATCCTTTGAATGACTTACATTAGTACTAGTATTCATAGTATCAACTATTTTTGGTTAAAACCATTGGTAGAGAGCAAATCAGCATTTTGGATATCAATTTTTGCTTTTTACGATTCCTAAAGAATCAAGTTTTTATAAGTATAGAGTTAATATAAACGTGGGTAAAGGGGAAATTACAGTAATTTACCACAATATCCAAATGAAAAGAAAGTTTGAAATTAATGAAAACTTCATTACCCTCTGATCAATTAGCTTGTCCATGGTGTAAAACTGATAGTATTACTACTCAAATCAGAGAAAGAGTTTTACGTTTAAAATGTAATAAATGTGGAATGGATGCATTTGTAACAAAAATTCCTAAACAGAAGAGAATTTCAAATTCCAAAAGAAAAATTCCAATCTCATGAATAATAATTTGTTTTTCAGTGTTAGTTTATCTCTCAGTTTACTAATTAGCTATTAAGCTACAAATTCATTTCAGATAAACTATATTGTTCATATGAACGCTCATATTTGTGTAATACCGAGGTATTATTTGTGTGTTCTAGATTTCTCCTTTTTTCAAGAAATTTCCTATTACTTATAAAAACAGCATTCTGTTCTACCTCTAATATCAATCTTATGATGAAGGAGTAGTTTCTTTGGATGTAGATAATACCGAAATTAAGTGTGATGTGTTGGTTATCGGTTCTGGAATTAGTGGATTGTCTCTTGCATTAAAAGTTGCGAAAAATGCAAAAGTTATTGTTCTAACGAAGACTAATATATCTGATTGTGCTACATCCCTTGCTCAAGCTGGAATAGCAGCCGTACTCTCCAAAAGTGATAACTATGAGACTCATATTCAAGATACGATAAAAATCGGAAAAGGATTATGTCATCCAGACGTCGTTAAAAGAATAGTTCAAGCTGGGCCTGATCGTATTAAAGAACTAGCTAACTTGGGAGTAGAATTTACAAAAAAGAACAATTCAGATTATGATCTAGGATTGGAAGCTGGACATACAAACCGACGTATTGTTCGCGCCAACGATATTACTGGTATTGAAATCCAAAGAGTATTAGGGAAAAAAGTGTCTGAAAGTTCGATGATTGAAACTTTAGAACACCACATTGCCATTAACCTAAAAATACGAGCTGGACGTTGTTTAGGCGCTCATGTTTTAGATAAAGTGAGTGGAGATGTTAAAAATATCTCCTCTAGAGTCACTGTATTAGCAACAGGAGGTCTAGGTAAAGCTTTCCTATTTACAAGTAATCCAGATGTCTCAAGCGGGGATGGAATTGCAATGGCTTATCGGGCTGGAGCGACAATAATGAATATGGAATTCATTCAATTTCATCCTACACTACTTTATCATCCTTTTACAAAATCTTTCCTAATTTCTGAAGCTCTTAGGGGTGAAGGAGCACGGTTGATAGATGAAAGTGGAGAACGTTTCATGAAAACATATGATTCACGAATGGAACTAGCTCCAAGAGACACTGTAGCCCGTGCAATTGATGCGGAACTAAAACGAACGGGAGCTGACCATCTTTATCTCGATATTTCCTTCAAGGATGAAAATTTCATAAGAAATCGTTTTCCTGGAATATATGAAAAATGCCTATTTCTAAACATTGATATGACTAAAGAACCTATTCCGATTGTACCAGCGGCTCATTATGCTATTGGCGGCGTTAGAGCAACGATATCGGGATTAACTGATGTTCCAAGACTATTAGCCATAGGAGAAGTTAGTTGTACAGGATTTCATGGAGCAAATCGCATGGCTTCGAATTCTTTATTGGAAGGAGCTGTGATGGCTCATTTCAGTGCCCGAGAATGTCGGAATATTCTTCAGAAGAATCACTCGATAGAAACATTTTCTCCATGGCATGCTGGTGATGCCGTGGATAGTGATGAGTTAGTTGTTGTAAGTCAGAATTGGCAGGAATTGAGGTTATTAATGTGGAATTATGTTGGAATTGTTCGATCAGATAAACGATTACTCAGGGCAAAAGAAAGAATAGAATTGTTACAAAATGAGATTAACCGGTATTACTGGGATTTCAAAGTCACTTCTGATTTGATTGAATTACGAAATCTCGTTAATGTATCTGAAATGATAGTTGATTCAGCTTTTCATCGAAAAGAAAGTCGGGGAGCTCATTATTCAGTGGATTATCCCCAGAAAAGAAAAACCATAAAAGATACTCTTATTAGAAAAACAGTTGTTAGTGAAGTTCTCAATACATAAACTAAATAGAAGTAACATCGGGGAGATTATATTAGAAATGCAAATTTAGTACAATCTAATTGACTTCCGTGATAATGACGTACAAATTGAGTAATCAACTACAGCTTTTCCTTAATATATTATGAATTATAACTAATGTACATAACATCTTCTTAATCAATTCAATGCTGTTTCGATTGAGATTTTTTAAATGAAAACTATTAAGTTATGGACTAAAGAAGAGAATCTTGATTTCAAGGCACGTTGGCAAGCTATTATAATTCCAGTTGATATTCAGATTGAAAATAAACAAATCACCCTTGATCTAAAAAGAGTAGAAAGTATAATCTTGAAAGCTGAAAAAATTGCTCTTGGAGACTGCTTTTGTCGTTCAAAACTTAATAATTGCGATTTTCCTCTAAGTACTTGCGTTTCTTTTAACGATAGGGCTGAAAAAATGGTAGAAAGTGGACGAGCTAAATGGATTACAAAGAAAGAAGCAAAATCTGTTGCAAATGATACACACAATAAAGGATTGGTTCACATGGCTATCCATCACTCAAATACATCAAATGAATTTCCAGTAGAAATTTGCAGTTGCTGTTCTTGTTGCTGTGGGGCCCTTCAGGGCTTAGTGCATGCGAATATTAGTGGCTTAGTTGAACGAAGTGAATTTGTTACTATTTCTGATTCAGAATCCTGTACAAATTGTGGAGAATGCGTCACTCGTTGTCATTTCAAAGCTAGAACATTAGATTCCAATAGTAACCTTCTTTTTAAACCAGAGCTTTGTTATGGCTGTGGCCTTTGTGTTACTACCTGTCCTGAGAGTATAATAGAATTGATCAAGAGATGATTTTTCTTTTATTGATAGTAAATAGCTTGTTCAAAGAGATAGTGAAGTTCTTATCTTAAAAAGTAGAGAAGAAAAAAAAACTGAATTTTAGATATTTAAGAAAAGGAAGCAACAAGCATACCATAGTAAGTTGGATGTGCTCTGATGAGGAAATTTGATTTCAGATTTGTTTTTTCTAATATACCTTGTAATAGAACTAAACCAGTATATCCACAGCATAGAGCTTGATCAAGAATTTCAGAGGCATCATTTAGTAATAATCTTTTATCACCAGATTTGACCCACTTCTCTATTAAACAATCGAATTGTTCTGCTTTTTCTGAAAATTCATATGGGCCTTCCTGTGAATGAGTATGAGCTAGATCTCCACTAATAATAATTATCGCTTTTTCATTAGAAGAAGCAAAATAATCACTCAAATAATGGCCAATTTTTAGTAATTCTGGAATCATTTGTCTTGGTTGATCATATCTTCTTGTGGGGATAGACATAATTACATATTTTAAAATTATACTCCTTAAAAACCATAGAGGAACAACTTCTCCCCATCTTAAAGGACTATTTACAGTACTAGCATAGCTCGTGATAGTACTTACTGGAAAGTTGTTCTCTTTTAGAAATTGAAAGATTTCATTCATACGTTTTTGATCTAAATCGATTTTCACAGAATATTCTTTGTATTCATCCTCCCATTCCGCTGTACCCTCGGCTTTTAGATTGGAGTAAAAACCATAGTCATTAGAAAGGCTAATACCATGTGGAGTGACAACTAAGCATATATCTGGATTTAATTCTTTGATCAATTCACCTATTTTAACCATTTTATCATGAATCAATTGTATAGTATCAGGTACACCATTTTTTGATGGATCCAAAATAATAGACCCGTGAGGAACGAAAAATACCCCAATTAAGCCCATTTTTTTCAACTCAAGAATTTTTCTATCATCCAAAAACCTAAAGAAATGGTGACTAATAAAGCCTATCTGCGTAAATTACAATTTCACTTGAGGAACAATTAATGTCAATGGAAGAACTGTTCACAATAGAGAATTTTCCAGAGTTAGCACAACCTTGGAATACCCCTTGTCTGATTTGTGACCATTTAGAGAAGTGCAATTTGGAATTTTCTGAATTCAATCCTATTAGTTGTCCTTGGATGAACATTTATTTATCGCAATCCACTTCTACTTGAGATTTCCTTTTTTATAACAATTAGGTCTTTTTTTCTTTGCTAATAGAAGTCTATTCCTATTTCTATCACAAAATTTTTAATCATTGCAACTTGAATATCACTATAATGAAATTATTATTAATCGAACCACCTAAAAAATTCTGGTTTGTAATGGGAGAGTATTTACCTCCACCTTTCAGTCTTTTACTTCTTGCTGCAATCGTAGAAAAGGAAACACC
Source organism: Candidatus Hodarchaeota archaeon (assembly GCA_030589605.1). Lineage (GTDB taxonomy): Archaea > Asgardarchaeota > Heimdallarchaeia > Hodarchaeales > Hodarchaeaceae > Hodarchaeum. Next base: position 4,967 of record JAUUVJ010000167.1, read on the forward strand.
AGATATTGAAGTGAAAGTTATTGATTGTCAAGCAGAGACTATAGATTGGAATGGGTTAGAAGAACGGATTAGAATCGAGAAACCTGATATTGTAGGTTCTGGAAGTCATGCTACCTGTAATGTCTATAAAATTGTTCGTACATTTGATATTGTTAAACAAATTAACCCTGAAATTATTACTATTACTGGTGGATCACATTTTACAGCATTAGATGAAGAAACACTACATGAATATCCAATAATTGATGTTATAACTCGTTATGAAGCCGAAAAATCCTTTATCAATCTATTAACACATTTTCAGGTAAATGGTTTAACAAAAAAAGGACTTGAACAAATTAATGGTATTGCTTTCTTAGAAAATAACGTATTTAAACGTACTCCAGACGTTCCTCCTCTTAATAATGATGAACTTGATCAATTACCCTATCCAGCTTATTATCAAGTACCATTGCAAAAATATCATTTTGCAATGATGTCAAATAAACCATATATTATTTTAGAAGGTTCTCGTGGATGTACTCATAACTGTACGTTCTGTAGTCAACAAGTATTTTATCGACGTCATTGGGCTACAAAATCAGTCAATCGAATTGTTGATGAAATGGAGTGGATGTTTGAGAAATTCAGTAGTCGGTTTTTCTGGTTTACAGATGATAACTTCTGTGCTGGATCTCCCAAGATGATAGATGCATTATGCAAAGAAATGATGGCAAGAGGAATGGATGGGAATAACATTGAATGGTTTGCACAGATGCGAGTTGACAGTATCCTTCAAGTAGGAGATGCAGGTCTATCCCTTATGAACAAAGCTGGTAATTATTGGCAATTGGTTGGTGGAGAATCTCCGTTCAATGAAGTGCTGGATGCATATCACAAGGGAATCCAGGGAGATCAAACTGTTGAAGCAATTCGCTTATTGCGAAAAAATAATATCTTAGCTCAATTAATGATAATCCTTGGTCATGAGTTTGAAACTGTCGAATCGATCCAAAAAACAATGGAATGGGCAACTGAGGTTGTAAAACCAGATATTGTCATCTCAATGCTATTGACACCATATCCAGGTACTCCTATGTATGAATACCTCTCACAAAAAGGACGAATCATTGATCAAAACTGGACTAATTATGATATGATACATGGCGTATGCGACATGGAATATTTATCCGCTAAAGAATTACAAGAACAGTTATATTTGGCCTACCGACATGTTTATGATAGTTGGACGAGAAGATTCAGCGGGATATTTGCTAAGAATAAGTATAAACGAAGGATCTACTGGTATTATCTAAAGGCGGGTGTAATAGGTCAATTGAAGAAATTAATCCCTTAAAGGACTATAATATATACTATATCAATTAAATCTTTTTTATTTAAGATTATTTACTTTTTTATAGAAGATAATAAGACTTAGAGCGGTAATTGTGAACAAAAACAAGAATCCAAGCGCTAACATAGGATATAGAAATACAGAAACATGTCTTTGATCTACAACATATTCCATCAATAAATTCTCTGAAGGGAGCCAGAGTTCCTCTTCAAACCAATAAACATTGTAATTGTTTTCTTCTCTACTGTTTGTAACTGAAATTGGGGAAAAAACGAAAGGAGCAACCTCTGCATATTTTTTAGGTACCCAAGCCTCAAACAAAACTGAATCGATTGTATTATTCCAAAATTTTGATGTCCCAAGGCAATAAACGCATCCATACCACAATCGCCCTATATCATGTTCGAGTAACCCATAATTAAAGGAATATTTTATGTGAATTGATTTTTCTTCAAACGGATCAAAAGATACATTTAATTGCATTGGTACAATAGTAAGATTACGATTTTGTAAAGAGATATTGGTTTCACTGTGCCATATATATTCAATATTTTCCCCTGCAACTGTTAAAGTTGAAATTGTAACATCTTTATCTATACCAAAAGGAAAAAGAACACCGATTTGTTGTTCAGTGATATTTTCACTTTTTAATGTATAATTGGCACTAATCTGTGCTTTTGGATAATCGAACACTACCTGATACTTAATATCTTTTAGATAAATAGAGTTATTTCCTAATTCTTGGGGTTCAGCGGTAGAAGGATCACATGGAAGAATACAACCATCATTAATAGGCTTGTAATAAGCATTAAGGTTACTTTTAGTTATATAAATTGGAAAAAGTATATTAAATAATAGTAATATCACTAGTGCTAGAATTGGAAATATATTTCTTGATTTCATTTAGAATCCTTCTTATTAATATTATTTTCAGCTAATCTAATGGAATTTGATTCAATATTTTCTTCATTTTTTTCAAGTAATCTTTGAATTCTATGTATCCTTTCGAGGTTATCTCTACAACTGTCAAAGGTCGGCCAGGAAAAAATGATTTTCGTGTATTTATATAACCAACATTGACAAGTTTACGTATATGATGATCTAAGTTGCCAGAGGATAATTGTAAAATCTCCTTAAGCTCATTTAGTAATATTTTTTTATGAGAAAACAAAATTAACATAACTGTTAACCTAATTGAAGTTGTAAATATTTCATCACTAGGAAGGATAGTATTTTTTTTCTCCATTTAGCATCACTTCCTCTTCAATCAGGTATTTTCGTACTCCTTAGCATTGTAGAAGCTTTTTTCAACGAATAGCGTCCAATAATAATATAGCAGATCATGAAACAGATGTTGATTATAAGAGAATGCGTAAAAAATAGGATTCCAAAGTATTCGGAGTAAAAGAGGAAGATAACTAACACACTAGTACCGATAATGTCAATTAATGTAAGAAGTGTAAACATCAAGGTTAAGTAAAATAATTCCTTAAAATAATGTGACTTCAGGGAATCTCTCATTATTAAAAAGGCTAACAAAGCTCCAATAACTTCTGGAATATGAATACTAAAAGGAATTGGAAAAAATATGGTCAATCTTGAACTAATCAAATATAAAACTAGTAAAGCAAGCCCAAATCTGAAATTCTTGAAAGTAATGACATTATTATTGACTATTGATGTTTTCTTAACTGAAATAAATGTGTAAATTAGTATTGCCAATAGAACGAGCAATGTGACAAAATCTAAAAAAGATAGAAAGAAACGGGTAAATAATGAAGCCTGAAAAAGGTCCACTTGGAACACTTCATTGAGAATATGATGTAAAAAATATCTTGTACTACTTATAAAACCAGATATGCCAAATACAATGATCATTATACCCCATGATTTTAGAAACCTATAATTTTCAAATTTGTAAACATTTTGAAA
>JAUUVJ010000234.1 GCA_030589605.1 Candidatus Hodarchaeota archaeon
GAGAAAAGGTTCCAATATAACTACTAATAAGAGAAAGTTTCAAAGAGAAAGTTGGAAGTGAAAAGGACACCTCAATCCGAGAAATTTAAATTATAAAAGGTAAAACGGATCTAAAAAAAAGCCAAGAACACAATCCAACTAAAAATCCTGATACTAAAGCACCAAGAAAAGAATGAAAGGGACCATGTAATGGTAGATTTAACTCTCTAAAAAGAAAAATTGAAGCTATACCCTCAATGTCAATAATCACGCTCCCGACAAAAAGAGCTACTGGATCTAGAAGCATAAAACATGTCTGTAAAAGAAGGCTAAGAAACCAGTGAAAAAACGTGAACGGCATATTATAATTGCACTCCAAAGGAAAAGAATATCTGTGAGAATCGTCTTTCACGAACCAATACTAAATGATAAAATATATTATCACCAACTATGCGAAATATAGACCCTCCTTTCCAAAGGATATTCAAACTTTGGGTCATATATAGGAATTGTGCATCGCAATTCAACGAAATTAGCATTCTCGGATAAAAAGTAATAGATGTCTAAATCTTCGGCCTGTGATAAATTATATTTCCGACCAAGAGAATCTACCTCATTAATTTCAGTTTCAAAATCTACAAAAACCTCAGGTGGTTGATCAATTCCAAGAGTCTGAGAATGTTCTTTTATAAAATCACGAATTTTGTTACATGCTTCTTCCATGTTTCTTAATTCGTCACTACGTATTAAATCGGATAGGAAACGAACTATAGCTTCTTCGCCCTCTTCCATTACATAATCTTCCCATTCTGAACTCTCGAATTCATCCTCTTCACGGTGTAGATTGTAACCAAAGATCGTATGATTATTAGAATCAATGTATTTTAGTAATTCGGAAAAATTAAAACGGCCTTTAAACTCTTCTCTAATTACATCAGAAATCCATCTTATATTCGATACTTCAGGAAAGGTATTATCTTCGTACTCATTTTCGTTAAAATTACCTGGAAATAATAAAAAAACTTTCACAAGTAAATCGTTGTAAAAATCTCGAATTATCTCGGATTCTTGATATATTGGATGATTATGCAAGCATAATGTCCTCAAACAATTAAAATGGCAATTTATTACCCGATTTTATCGTTTAAATAATGTTTTTTCTTATCGATATAATAAGAAAAGTATTAAATGTTTTGAGATATGGTTATTATTTAAACTCACTTTCTGCGGATCAAATATTCTAAAAACTTACTTACTCAATGACCTGTAATAGAATCAAAAGATCCAATTTCTTGCTTTTGATCTAATCGGGGAAAATGTATGCCATTTACATTAGCTATTATATCAGATATTCATGCAAATGTCATAGCTCTAGACGCAGTACTAGTAGATATCAAAGAACAATTCCCAGAAGTAAATGAACTAATATGTCCCGGAGATATTGCGGGTTATGGACCTAATCCGTTGGAAACCATCGGGAGAATTCTCGATGAAAAAATGTTGACTGTAGTGACTAAAGGTAATCACGATCACGCTGTTGGTGGAGGAGGAAGAGATCTAGCTAATTTTGACACATATATTGACAAGTTCAATCATTTTGCGCAACAGGCGATCAGATGGCAGGCCACAATTCTTAATCCAGAAGAAAAAAATTTTCTTTATCAATTACCAAATTCTAGAACCTGTATGCACAAACCTTTCAATATACAAATAGCTGTCATTCATGGATCACCTGAATATCCGTTAAACGAATATATTTTACCTAATACTCCTCAACAAAAAGATTTGTTTCCGTTTATGGAGCTTTTTGAGCTTGGAATTCTATTCCTAGGTCATACACATATTCCTTTCGTTGATACGATGACTTCTGAATCAGGACAAGAACTATTGATATGTAATCCAGGAAGCGTTGGACAACCCCGAGATAATGAACCTCGAGCAAGTTACGCAGTAGTAGACTTAGAAAACATCTCAGCAAAAATATGTAGAGTGGATTATGATATTGATGAGGTTCAAAAAAGAATTCTTGACGCTGGATTACCAGAATATTTAGCTGAACGACTTCAAAAGGGAAAATAAGAATATTTTATCTTTTGAAAAAGATGATCTTTTAAATAAAAAATAAAACAAGTTTATCGGTATATTCCTCAATTATATATATTATATCTAGAAAATAATACGTGTACAACGATGACTGCTGAAATTGAAGATGATATTTGGAAATTTAAAATTATTCTAGCTGGTGCTGGTGCAGTAGGAAAAACAACCCTAATGAACCAATTCGTCAGGGGAAGTTTTTCAGGGGAATATAAAGCAACCATCGGGGTAGACATCTTATCAAAAGAAATCATACTTAATAGAAAACGTACTTATAAAATTAAATTACAAATTTGGGATATTGCAGGACAGGAGCTCTTTAGATCTTTCCGAAAACGTTTTTTTTCAAATTCTCGTGGAGTGCTTCTCATTTTTGATCTGACTGTTCCTCAAAGTTTAAATGATTTACATACATGGATAGATGATATTTATGAGATAGCTGGTCATATCCCAATTATATTAATAGGAAATAAAGTAGATCTTACAGAATTGCGTACAATTACTCAAGAATCTATACAGGAGTTTCTAGCAAAACGTGATATATCTACGCATTTTTTAACATCTGCATTAACAGGTATCAATGTAAATGATGCATTTAACACATTAGTTGAGATGATGGCTCCATTTAATTAGCCATACCACTAGAATCATATTGTATCCTAAAACTAGGTCAGTTATCTTTATTGACATCAGATTATATTAATTTCTAAAACGGTAAGAAAGGAAAATGACTCAAAATGTGTTTATACAAGAATATCGAATATTTCTTTCTATTTAGTTGATACTGTCAGAAAAATAACATTTGTTCCTCTCAATACTCTTGAAAAATCATTGTTGGAATCAGGGTGAATTCTTTCTACCTAGATTTGTAAGTTTTACTATTACATCAAAAGTGGTCTAATTCTTATTTATTTTTTTCATCTCTTCATTTGAAGAGAATTAGACACGTGTCCAATTGATGATTCAGCTGAAATTCTGAATCATTGATCTGATTAAGCTTAACATGTTTTCTCCTACTCCCTAGTAGAAGAAAGAGAGAAAATAAATAAATAGAGATTTTTCGTTTCTTATGAGTGAACAAAGTGTAACTTATCCAGATAGTTGATTAATTATGGAAACTACCAGCATACAAAAAGAAACAGAATTAGAACGTTCTAATGATCTCTTCCAGGTAATTCAGAACAGAAGAAGTATACGAAAATATAAACCAGGAGATATCCCAGATGTAGATTTAAAAAGGATATTGGAAGCTGCTCGACTTGCTCCTTCAGCTGAGAATGGCCAACCGTGGCGATTTATTCTTGTGAAAGAGCAAAGTACAAAAGAGCTTTTAGCACAACCCTCTACTCAATCATTCATTTCTAACGCAAACATAATAGTCGTTGTGCTTGGAGATACTAGTACATCGTGTTGTCCGTCAGCGACTTGGACTACCCGTGATCCTATGATTGCTACAGAACATTTGGTGTTAGCGGCCACAGCGTTAGGTTATGGATCTTGCTGGATCGCTAATTATCAATCTCGACCTAAAAAATGGGTCGATGAAGTCAAACAAGTATTAAAAATACCTGAATCCATGCATATAGTGGTTCTTGTAGCATTAGGAATTCCCGACGAATATCCTAAACCTAGATCAAGAAAAAAACTTCAAGAGCTAAGTTTCGACGAAATATTTGGAAATCCGATGTATTTTCACTAATTTATAATCTGATCTCCCTAGATATGATTTTGATATTTTGCATTGGCAAAGGGAGTATTAGAACTAAGTAGGTTCTAAATCAAGTCGTTAAGGATCGTGATGTATTAGTGATCCAACATACCATTGCCTTTTAAATTAATTGCTTTCTTTCATATCAGTTTATTAAAGTTGAATATCTTCAAATTAGAGCAATAATATTCAATTGCTTCATCTATTATGCTTCATTTGACTTAGGCTTTCAATAAATCCAAAAGTTTAAAGGCTTATAACCCTGATATTATTTCTATAGAAATATAGCTATTTTATATCCTTACAAAGAAAAGAAGTTACTAGAAAAATGACTGCCGAAATTGAAGAAGATATATACAAATTTAAGATCATTTTAGCTGGTGAAGGGGCAGTAGGCAAGACTACGCTCATTAACCGCTTTATTACGGGCACATTTTCAGGGGATTATAAAGCTACCATCGGTGTGGCTATTTTTTCGAAAAGGATCATGTATAATGGCAATGATGTTAGTTTACAAATTTGGGACATAGCTGGCCAGACACTGTTTAAAGAATTCAGAAAGAAGTTTTTTACCCAGGCTAGAGGGGCTATATTAGTATTTGATGTTACAGTACCGCAGACATTAGATTCTCTGCATACATGGATTGATGACATTCATGGGGTTACAGGTGAAATACCTCTAATATTACTGGGAAATAAAGTAGATTTAACCAATCTTACAGCTATTACCTCTGAGGAAATTGATGAGTTCCTTTCGAGCCATTCCAATATTGGAGCAAATTTTCTCACTAGTGCATTAACAGGAGAAAAAGTTGAAGAATCATTTTCTAATTTAATCTCTCTTATGATTTAAGTTACCACTTTGTGGATCTTTAATGAAACGTCATTCTACTAAATGTCAGATATGTAATACTCGAAAACCTATTTTTTCAAGTTATATTGGAAAATGTCCTGAATGCATTCGACAATATCCTAAAAAAGCAGTTGGATTATCGCATAAATCTATAGAAAATGCAAGAGGTAACTGGAAGTTGCCTAAATACGTACCTAGTGATGCAACTGGAAGAAAATGCCATATTTGTGCAAATGAATGTGCATTAAAAACACAAGAAATCGGATATTGTGGACTTCGGCAAAACGTGGATGGACAGCTCAAGAATATTGCTGGAAAAAATCAAGCATTACTTCATACATACTTAGACCCACTCCCTACCAATTGTTGTAGCACTTTTTTCTGTCCAGCAGGGACATCAGCAGGTTATCCACATATTTCTTATAGCGAAAAACCTGAATATGTAAATGTTTCCATTTTTCATATAAGTGAATATTAGCTACTAGATTCCCATCTATAATACCTATTTCTTGAATTGGATGATCGGAATTAAGATTCTGGAAAATTGTGCAGGAATAACTTTGTGAATTTGGTTTTAATTGGCAAATGAAAAGGCAACCATTGACAGAAACATTAAAATGTCTTTTAGAATCAATTAAATGGATTGAACTCTTTGAAATCATTAATTTCTTACTTTCACAGCATACTAATACTCTTCTTGCAACACTTGTTTTACAAAACATTGCAAGAGCCCCATTACTCCCACTTAATGAGTTCAAAAGGGTGATAATCACCCACTCTGATATGTAAAAAATACTTCTTCCTGTTTTTGCCTCTAACCCACTATATCTATGGATATTCGATTTAATCGGAATATTGCTCCCATTTAATATTGACATTTCAGCGGAAGTGATCCAAGGAGGATTACCTATAATCAATATTGGGTCTTTATAAGTGTTTAATTCCTTTTTCCAATCTAACGCAAAAAAATCGGCTTGTTTAATGAAAATGTGCTTTTTATGTTTTATCGAAGTTATTTTTTCACTGATCAATTCAATATAATCTTTATTAATATCCATTCCAACAATGTCTGCTTTTGGAAAGGTTTCTATTGATGCATGTATGAATGAGCCTGTTCCGCATGTTGGTTCTATGATAGTGGACGGATCTATACCAGAATTCCTTAGAAAAAGAGCTATCTGGCGAGCTAACAGTCGAGGAGTCTGGAAATCACCAAATTCTTTGATTTTCTTGATATTTTTGTTTTTCAATTAGTTTATCTCAAATTATTATTTACAAATGTCTTTAGCAATGAGAAACATTTATACTAAATAAATGAACTTATATCCTTGCAGAACCGAAAATATATGAGATGTACATGTATGAAATTCATCGAACACCGTAGGCATTCTATTTACTCAATTCCATATCCACATCTTAATCAACAAGGGGTCGACTTAGCTCGTGAAGTGGGAAATGATATGGGACTTTTTAATCTCGTTATTACAAGTACAAAACCACGAGCTTTTGAAACAGCAATAGCCATGGGTTTTGCTGTAGATCAAACACTCAAAGAAATATCTGGGGTTAGTTCTACTGTTGGCAAAGAAATCGCTTGGGATGCAGGATTTCAGAAATATGCTGAAATGTATAAATATAATGGAGCTACTTCGCTTTGGGCAAAGGGTCTAGCTAAAGTTTTTCTCAAAATCGTAAAAAAGCTTCCTGAAAATGGGTCTGTATTAATTATTAGTCATGGAGGGATTGTTGAGGGGAGTACGATTGGGTCTTATCCTGATTTTGATTATTCGATTTGGGATAGATCTGTACAGTATTGTGAAGGAGTAAAATTATCCTTTGACAATGATAAATGTATTTCAGCAAAATATATTGAGGTTAACAACAAATTGTAACTTACTACTAGTTATAACTGGAGTATTATTATAAATCTAAAAATTATGGAAAGTTATTGTCTTCCTTGAAAGTTTTTAAAGATTCATTACAAA
>JAUUVJ010000133.1 GCA_030589605.1 Candidatus Hodarchaeota archaeon
AAAACCTCTGTTAAAACATGTGAATTTATCTCTTTAGATATATTATCAATGTATGTTTCAAAAGAAATATCCTTTTTTGATTGCAATATATCTTCTTTAGAGAAATAGCGATTCAGAAGATCTATATTAAGAGCTATCAATGTTAAGACTAAAAAGAGTCCAAGAAGAAAAAATGATAGAAGAATAACGTTCGAAGTCATAATTATTTCTCCATAATTTCTGAATAAAATGGTTGGTGAAATAAGTGCAATAGAGGATGGAACGATACGGGATTTTTAATCCTTAGCGTTTCTATTCCTTGACTGTTTACTATTTGTGGTGGAATGTAATTAAAGTAAAAAACCTTATCTTGAGAAATGTTCAATGTAAAATGACCTTCTCCTAATACAGTTTGAAAGCTACATGTATTGTTTCCATCTAATCTTTCTTTTGAAATGTTCCCTTTCATTACTGGATAAGGCTTGAGGAATTTTGAGATACGATTGAGTGAAAGAATTAATTCAGCATAACTCACTCTTAATAAATTCCACAGATTATTGTTTGAGGTATATGCATATTGAATGAAATGAGCAGAAGATTTTCTTAAGTTAATAGTAGAGATGGGATTTGATCTAGGAAGTATTCCTATTGTTCGATTGATAGGTCCAGTCATCCCTGTTTTTCTTATCTCCTCTTTCCCCAGAGTTTTAATTGTTGTTAGTTGGGTCTTTAATTGGGAAGAGGATTCAATTTTTTTTGCAATAGTGTATGCTTTTGATTCTAGAAATCTAAGAATCTTCTTGATATTAGGAATATTGTGAGATTCGATAGGTTCTAGCATGGTTCCTGGTCGGATAAACCCCCATGGGAAACGGAGATCCCACATATTTTCAAATAAGCGTTGAAACACAGTAAAACATTCATAGGAAAGTTGAGACAGAAATGAATCTTCAAAGAAATTAAAAATTTTGTCAAACAGGTAGAAATAAGTCATACTACGCTCAATATTAAGTAGTAAACCACGATAATACCAAATATCGTCAGAAACAAAAATTCCTCCGATCAATTCGACTAGTTCCGATAAAAAGACTTGTCGTGAAATCGATGTTAATGTATCTCCTCGTTCCAGAAGTAAGAATAAGTTTGATAACGATACATTCGTCATAGTAGTCTGTTTATGTTGTTTCACTTTTAATAAATCATTTAAATTAGTGATTGAATCTTGGGTCACTTTTTTTATCTCTCTCATATCCATTGAATGATATTGATAAGAAATAGCAATGCTTTGGGTTGATTTCAATTATAAAATAAGTCATTCGGAAGAAGCTGACTGTAATACATAAATACGCTAGCAATGAAAAATAGAATTGTATTTCAGAAAACAACGGGAAAATATGTCTTTACGCTTTTGAAATTTCCTCAAGAATTTTAATTTATGGTGTAAAAACTCAATTATCCGATTTAAAGATCAGAGAAATAATAAATGAAATGTTTTCTAATTTCAATTATATAGAAAAGCTATTCTGGTGATGATAAATGGTTGGAACAGAATCTCAGATGTTGGAAATTGGCACTCAAGCCCCTCCTTTTAATTTAAAGGATGTTATCAGTGATACTGATGTATCTTTAGCTGAATACAAAGGTAAAGTGGGAACCCTCATTTTTTTTATATCTAATCATTGTCCATTTGTTATACATATTCGTGATCAATTTAAAATGCTTTCAGATGAATATACAGCAAAAGGGATAACATTTATAGCAATTAACTCTAATAGTATAGAAACTCATCCACAAGATGGACCAGAGAATATGAAAAAGTTAGCTAGTGAGAAGGAATGGACATTCCCTTTTCTTTTCGATTCGACTCAAGAAGTAGCTAAAGCATATCTCGCAGCGTGTACTCCTGATCTCTATCTTTTCGACAAAACCCTAAAACTATACTACCGAGGTCAGCTCGATTCAAGTCGTCCTGGTAATGATATTCCAGTTACAGGAAAGGATCTTCGAAATGCCTTAGACTTATTACTCGATGAAAAACCTTACCCTGAAAATCAATTACCTAGCATCGGATGTAATATAAAATGGGCCCCTGGTAATGAACCAGATTATTTTGGTTAAGATTATCCAATAATAGAACTATATTATTAATAGATTAATAAAATTCGCTCATTTGGCGGATAGAGCCATTCTACACCATTTTCTGTAACGATAGCATCATCTTCTATGTTAAAGCGTATTTTTTTTCCACCCCACTTCTCTATAGGAGTAACTGCGATAAATTCGAAAGCAAAGATATGGTTTGGTTTAATTATCAAATGAGTACGATCAAGACGAAAACCGGCAATAGATGGACCTGATGCAACTTCGCTATTCCCAGTGTTTCCGACGCAATGACAATCGATAGAAACTCCAGTTTTTCCTGGATATTCAGGATTTACATCCGCTTCCACACTTGGCAATCCACTGATCATAGGATCTGTTGATAAATGGATATATTCAAATCCCGCGTCATCTAAAGCCTTCCCAATTATCTCAAGAGTTTTCCCAGCGGTCTTTCCCAATTTAATATTTGCACGAATTACTTCACGAGCCTTTAAGGCACGATCCCAACCAAATTGAATTTCAGACGGAATACTACTCTCTCCTTTCTGAACTACATATGCCACACGCTTCATATCTGTTCCAAAGTTCAGGTGTTGGATTCCGAAATCATACGAAATTAAATCACCTCTCTGAATTATATATTTCTCTGAATTATATTTATCTCGCTGAGCTTTCTCCGAATATATTATTGAGGGAGTACTAAATCCGAAAGTGGAACTCATTCCACTTTTTAGCAGCTGATCTTCCATCCACCAACCTACATCCTCCAATGTTGTTCTACCAGGAGTAATAACTTTATTTGAAAGCGCAATTTCTAAAATTTGTCTTGTTTTTTCTCCTAGCTGCCCATATAATATAATTTCACTAATTACTCTTTGAGTACGGAAATCGGTGATTAATTGCTCTGCAGATATCACTCTCTGTTTGTATTTTTCCCCAAGAGCTTCCACTAGCTTTAAATAATTAGAATGAGATAATCCATCTGCAATTGCGATCCAATCAGAAATATTAATCGCAATACGTTTAGGATCCCGCATAGTTACAAATTCTTTGAGCTCCTTTTCTCTTCCAAAGATATCATATACGCCAATTCGTTGAAGAGTATCCTCATAACCTTCTAAGACAGCACGTTCTATTCTATCATTTCCACGATCTGTAAATATGAAATAACCATGATTTCCTCCCAAATCCAATTCTAGAGCGTCAGGATTTCCTTCTTTCATTACGTGAATCCACATATCGATCTTATTTTCACGCATAACCTTTGGTAGAATAAGATTGAACTTTTCTCTACGAATTAGATTTAATTGTTCCCACCTTGATCTTGCTTTTCCCATTATGACACATCTTTTCCCGAATTCTCATTTTGACAATGTTTAGAGATAGTGTCCCAAACATAATTATTTCTTTCCAATAATAGAGGGTGAAGCATTTAATACTCCGAAAAAATAGTGGTTATTCATGGTACGGCGTGATGTAAAGAAAATTTTGATGCATTTTCTCCGTAAAGAAGTTCATGAGAAAACTGCTGATTGGGGGGAATTAAGGAGGGTGAAAAGTCAAGTCATTCTGAAAAGAGGTCTACCAAATATCCCAAATTTGATGATACTAACAGATGAAGGACTTTCATTTCTTGGAATAGTGAAATGGAAAAAAGAATTGCGACTCTACCTCTTCAATTCGGAAGGAAGAATGTTACATGGGCAATCATATTATAATAATCTGGAAAAGGTGTATAAAGATCTAAAAAGTAAATCGAAGAAAATAACACGATATCCACCTCTTAAAAAACCAATCACACGAGCTCAGCGTGAATCTCAGTTAGATAAGCAATTTAAAAAAATGTGGTTACATTTAGCGAAGATTTTTCAGATACCTCAAAAAATAACTAAAAATAGGCCTTTAATAAAGGAATCATCAACAAAAAGCAATAGTATATTTGGAATAAGAGTGACAGAGGGATTTATTTACATTCCAAGTAAATCACATAAATTGGAAACAATATTCACTTTTTTTTCTTTATTCTTTTTTCTACCAAAAAATATTCATCAGAATAAAATCATTGGAGAAGCAGTAGCATTCAATTTACTTAAATCAATTAAGATATTTCAAACCGAAATAGCGGAAACAAAATGGGAATTTTACACATTTTTCAAACAAGTGAGCAGATGGCAAAAAAAAGATCCAATAAAATTACTCAAGGCACTTAATAGAATATCAGAATATTATAACGCAACTTGGAAAACAGAAGACTTCCTAGAACTAGTTGAATCAGAGTTTGACATCATAGAATATACAACGAGGAGAAAAATATCTGATCTGTTTTTTGATTTATTCTCTAAAACTTCAAATATTGATTTCCTTGTCTTATCAACCTTTCTTGGATTACCTTTTGGGATTGAATATTCAATTCCAGTAGTAAATAGTGAAAATGAACTAATTTCCGTTTTTAAGGCCTTAAGACATTGGCAGATTTCTAAAGTACTTGATTATTTGAACCAAAAACAAAATTTAATTTCAAATGGGATTCTGAAAGCGATTAAAGAGGCATTAAATCTTCAATATGGCTGTGTACTAGAAATAAATATCGATACTAATGATAATAAAACAGTACTTCTTAAAAATAAATCAGATCTTCCTATAATTTTCACTTCTGCAGTGCAAATATCTCCTAATGGAAGAGAGTTTCCGATAAAATTTCAAGAAGTGGTACTTAAACCTTCATTGGTAACATCTTTCGATATTAAAACCATTAATATAACAGGAAAACTGCCAGTAAGAGTAGAGTATGTTATTTTACGAACACCAAATTCAATAATTAAACCAATTTTCAAAGGAGCAATAATATTCTAAATCAGATTTCTGTGCATAAAAATAATGCATCATTATACCATTTAAACTAATTTTATCCATTTAATGTCATCACATCTCAGTAAATTTGCTAACATTCTTATAATGGACTAGTTGTTTGATAAATTGCTTCAAGTGTTTTATTTCAAGTGTGGATGGTTTTTCCTAAATGAGTGCACATGATGTAATAAAAGTCATTGACGATACATTTCAGGGAATAGATTTGGCAGCATGTATTTCACTTGTTGATAATGATGGATTAGTAGTCCACTCAATAGGAGAATGCCCTGATCAGTGGTTCCTTGAAAGTATGAATGCTTACCTTATTTCAGCTTTCGAGTCTACATTAACTCAATTACTAGATTTAAATCAAATTCTAGACTATTTAGTAATTAATACTGGTGAGTCGGTTTTTTACATAGATGATCTCAGAGGAAAAGCTGATCTTTATATTATCATAAGAACTTCTCAAAAATTAATGAACAAAGTATTACCCTTTCTAAAAAACTTCGTAAGAGCCATTGAAATGGGTTTAAAAGACCTTGGTTAGTAAAGGCAGTATTAAGGAGTAAATTAGGCTTTTTAGTTCAATATGAATTCTATATATGTCATAAAATCAGATACTTGAACAATTTAACACATTACTATTTTTAAGAAAAGATCGAAAAGTAATTTATTTCTACTGAATGAGAATAGATTTGTTCTATAATTCATGCGAAATTGATTTTTTAGTTTCAAAGGAAGATAATTAAATGGAAAAAATCAGAGTTGCGATTGCAGGATTGGGAAATTGTGCTTCAGCTTTAATACAAGGAGTCCATTATTACCGTAACGAAAAGGAAGCTACTCGAGTTCCTGGTTTGATGCATGTGAAATTTGGGGAGTACCATGTTCGTGATTTGGAGTTTGTTGCCGCTTTTGAAGTTAACAAAGACAAAATTGGACAAAAAATTAGTGATGCTATCTGGGTTCCTCCCAATTGCACCCCAAAATTTTCTGAAGTTCCTGAGATCAAGGGATTAGTTTATCCTGGGCCAATACTCGATGGAGTACCTCCCCATATGATAGAACCATTCCATTGTTATGATGAATCTCAGATGAAAGCTGCTGATATTGCTAAAATATTAAAAAAGACAAAAGCGGAAATCTTAGTCAATTTTCTTCCTGTAGGAAGTGAAAATGCAACTCGAGCATATGTTGAAGCTTGTTTGGAAGCAGGTGTTGCATTAGCAAATGGTATTCCAAGCTTTATTGTTTCAGATCCGGCAAAAAAATGGCCCAAGCGCTTTGAGGAACGTGGAATACCTTGTGCGGGAGATCATATAAAATCACAGGTAGGAGCAACGATTTTACATCGTGTTTTGGCAAAACTTATGTTAGATAGAGGAATTGAAATTGAAAAAACTTACCAATTGAATGTTGGTGGTAATACCGATTTTGAAAATATGAAATATGAAGCAAGGTTGAAGACAAAGCGAATTAGTAAAACAGAAGCAGTTACTAGTCTCTTACCCCATGATGTTCCTACTCGTATTGGGCCTAGTGATTATGTTCCATTTTTAGGAGACCGAAAGATTTGCTATTTATTACTCGAAGGACGTAAATTTGGTGATCAACCACTTTCAGTGGAGGTCAAATTGAGTGTAATTGATAGCCCCAATTCAGCTGGTGTAATGATCGATGTTATCAGGGCGTTAAAAACCGCAAAAGATAGAAATATTGCTGGTCCACTGATTTCTATGAGTTCTTATGCCTTCAAACATCCCCCTGTTCAAAGACCAGATGATCAAGCTCGAGATAGTGTAGAAGCATTTATTCGCGGCGAGGTTGAAAGATAAGATACAAGATCACAAAGACTGTTAGGAAGAATAGATTTGTCTATAAAAACTGCTCTTCATGATATTTATGATTTAATACGCTTACCACTTGGTATAATGGCAGCAATTGCAGGTTTAACTGCAGGTATGATTGTTGTATTAGTTCAAGAAAGTACATCTGGAGATACGTTCTTTGATTTTGTGTTATCATATCTAGAAGTGCATTGGGATTTAGCTATTTTAGGACTTTCTATTCCTTTTTTAATTGTAGGAGCCTCAATGTCGATAAATGATTATCATGATTTCGAGGCTGATAGAATAAATAATCGAACTGATCGTCCACTAGTCCGAAATCCCAAATTAAATCCAAATTATGTTCTATTTTTATCTCTCTTCATGATAGCAATTGGTATTCTTCTGTCGCTCTTTCTATTTTTTGATAATTTGTGGGTTGTTTTCGGTGTAGTATTTTTTAGTTTTCTTTCAATTTCTTACAACTTATGGACAAAAGAAAAAGGTCTCTTAGGTAATATTACAGTTGCAACTTGTAATACAGCTCCTTACCTTTTAGCTTTAATTGCAATGGGAGCAACAGACGCAAATACAGTTTTAGTCGTTGCAATAATGTCAGCAATCACTTTTTGTGGAGTAGTTGGGCGAGAACTTATTAAAGGAGTAATGGATATGGAAGGTGATGAAGCAGCAGGTTTTTATACATTTGCTTTAAGATACGGTCCAAAGCGTGCTGTGATACTAGCATCGGTTTTCTTCTTAGGAGTAATTATTTTAGCTCCTGCTCCTTTGTTCATTAAATTTCAAAATAACTTATTGTACTTATTTTTCATAGTAATTGCTATCTTTCTGTTTTTATACTCTGTATTTATTTTGCTTAAAGATCATTCTTATGAAACTGGTAAAAAAGCAAGACATTATACGCGAACGGCTCTCTGGATGGGAGCTATAGCCTTTTTAATTGGAGCTATTTCTCTATACTAATCTTCATATGAAAGAAAGTAGGTTTCGTTAATGTTTGGGAATTCTGAAACCTTTTTTACTAAGATTGCTGAAAGAAGTCGTCTTAATGAGGGAGCTAGAGGTGTTTATCGAATAATTCTTGAAATGTTCCGTAGACAAAATTTGAAAGTAACCAACAAGGAATTAGCTAAAATTGTAAGAATTCCTGTTCCTGTTCTTTCCGCTGTTCGTGGTGAGTTATTAAAGGCTTGATTCTTGAAAACAAAGAGTCTTTTGTCAATATCAGCTATTGAATGGATTCAAGATGAACTCAAGCTAAAATATGACCAAGAATTTCTAGAAGAGTTTCTTTCAGCTTCTAATTTAGATATTTCACCAAAATACCTTGATTTTTTTGCTCCAGTGATAAAATATCTAGCTGATCGTCCATCTCCAGAATACAAATATGATCAGTCTCGTAGTACTCCTGAAACAGTAATTAAAAGAGCTTTATTGATGCTAAAAAATGGGGATGTTGAGGGTAAACGCATTGTGATTTTAGGAGACGATGATGGTGTCTCAATAGCTTTAGCTTATCTACAATGCGCAAAAGAAATATTTGTAATTGACATAGATTCCAGAATACTCAAATTGATTGATGATTTTTCGGCTCATTACCAATTAAATGATATTTTACACACTCAATTATGGGATATACGAACATCATTTCCTAAGAAATGGCGCCAAAAATATGATGTCTTCGAAACGGATCCTCCTTATACTGTTTCAGGATTCAAATTATTCCTTAATCAAGCAATCAATTTAATGAATTTCAAATATGGAGCCAGCGGGTATATCTCTTTTGGTGCTAAAACACCTCAAAAAACATGGGTTTGCCAACAACATCTATTATCCTCTGGATTTTCTATTAATGAATTCATCCAAGAATTTAATCGGTATCACGGAGCAACTTTGTTAGGTAACACTTCAGATATGTATATTGTAAGTTCTGTTCCTCAAAAAATCCGTTTGATCGAGACAAAAGAATTCGAGTCGTCAATTTATAAGTTTGATGAGGAAAAAACTAAAGGTCTTCCATCTATAGGATATCAAATTATTGCTGAGTTTTATGGAGTAAAATCTGCTTTTTTAAATGACATTAAAAGATTGAAAGCCCTATTAAAAATAGGTATAATTGAAAGTGGTTTGAGTTTAGAAGAAATATTTACAAAAGAGTATTCTCCATATGGTTTATCACTAATAGCAATTCTTATTGAAAGTCATTGTCATATACATACTTGGCCAGAACATAATTACTTATCTTTAGACTTGTTTGTATGTGAACATGCGGAAAAGGCAGAACATTTATTCATGTATCTACTTCAGAACATTAATCCAATAGATTATCATAAGTTCCAATTCTTTAGAGGTAAACCTCCGTTAAACAGCTGAAAGGTGTTGTGATGGAAAATAATAACCAAGAGGAAAAACTAAAGGATCAACCTCATGAGGAAATAGGTTTTTTCAATGAATTGGCCCGAAAATCGGTTCACTTGACTGTTTTTTTAGTTCCATTAGCGTATCATTGGCTGAAAATGCCTCTCTGGTTTATTCAATTAGCCCTACTTATTACAATCTGTATTTGGTTTATTCCAATGGAGATTTACCGCTTAAAAATAAATCCAAATACTTGGGTTAATTATATAACAAGATCAGCTGAAAAAGAGGGAATTGCAAATTATGTACTATCAGCAGTAATCTGGCTGTTTGTACTACTTGGAGTAAGTTTTAAATTAT
>JAUUVJ010000276.1 GCA_030589605.1 Candidatus Hodarchaeota archaeon
ATCGATCTTCAGGAGTGGAGAAATTAATTGCAAAAATACTGCAAACTGCGCGAACAACTTCAATAACAGGGACAGAACTATAAAGGAAAACAATGCGATCTTCCTTCCGATATTCATAAATGGAATCAAATGTTGAAGTTAAAGAATCTTCGGTTTGATTAACCTTAGATTCATATTTCGAGAGTAAAAGAGGTGCATATTTGAAATTTTCTCTGAATTCTCTAACAATAAGTATTTCTAATTGTTTTTTAAAGTTAAATCGCACCCCATTAATTTTAAGATTGGTAGGAGATTTCAAAAGGGTGGCAAAAGGAGGAGGGGTATTTTTCTTCCGTTTAGGAGGAGGGATAACTTGAGTAAAAGAATATTCATTAAAACACTGATAAACAGGGATTGTTTTGATAGATATTTTTTTGATTGAGCGCTCAATAACTGATCGTTTTTTGGAATTAAGACCAGAATGGGTAATTGTCACTTGAGGGTTAGAATTCCAAATCTTTTTAGAAATATAGTAATCATCTTTATCTGTTCTGACAGGAGTTTTATTTTCATCATCTAAAAAACGGATTTTGTCAGTATAGCCATAGATCCAATCATCATAGTCATAATCGATTTTTTTGTCAATAATGAGGGTTAATTCAGTGTCCCATTGATCGTTTCTTCGATTAGGGATTTTCTTTTTGCGCTGATTGGATCGTTTATAGAGAATTAATTCTTTACCAGAAGACTTCTTCCAGAAACAACCATACGAAACAAACATAGCACCATAACGATCATAACAAGCATTTTTAGGAATATTTTTCCTCTCAATTTTGCATTTCTCTCGTTGTTTGGCATTCTGTTTGTGGTATTCTTCAAGTGAAATCGGTTTAATGAACGAATCTAATTTCATGGAAAAATCACAACAATGATATTTTTATTGAAAAATGAAAAAAAGGAAGAAAAATAATTATTTGGCCAATTCCCAACATTTTAAAGCTAAATCAACAAAACAAGGCCAATCTTCAAGACGTCTTTTAAGAGAAGGATTACTTAGTGCCTCATAAATTCTGATAACTACATTAGCAGATTGCATATCAATAATAGAGCCTTTAATGAAAGCGGGGCCATGAACCATAATCCATTTAGCTTTTTCATAATTATTAAGAGGGGTGGGAACCCAACCTTTGATATGATCAGGAATAGGAATAACGTCATTAGTAATACACCAATTAAAATAATCATTATATTCGTTTTTAGAAAGGATAACTGCTTCAGAGGGAAAAGCATAGGTATCCTCAATACGAAAGCCGTGTGATTCGACTTTATGCCAAAAATCTTCGTTTAATTCTAACATCATTAATCACCTTTTAGAGAAATAGTAATTTTGAGAAAACAAACTACTACACTAATAATAATAGATTAACAAGTATATAATATATAATATGAGTTATTTCAAAGAATCATTCTTTTGGATAACAAAAATAACAGTGTGTACAGGATTATGAAGTGAAATAAAGACAGGTGAATGAAGAGAAACAAAAAAACAACACTAGAAAATTATTAAAAAAACCGAATGAAAAGCATAGAAATGGTGTGTATAAGAACGGAAAAAATAGATGAAGTAGAACAAGGAAACAAAGAAGATAAAGAGAATATACAACCCTAACATCAAAAAAAAGGTATCATAATCGATGTCTACTTGGAGAGTAATCATCATTTTTTAAGAAAATTATCAAAGAAAATAAAAACATATTATTTAAGAATTGAGAAATGTTCAGGTTCCATGTCATTTGCCCAACACAGAAAAAGAAGGCGTTCCTTTATTTGATCCCATCTAAGATCTTTACCCTTCCAACCCACACCCAAATCTATATTATAAATTAAAGTTAGAACTTCTAAAAATTCTCTCTTAGAAAATCCAAAATTCTTCTTTAAATGCATTGAGTCTATGTGTTTCCTTTTGAAATTTAAGTAATCTGATATCTTAGTAGTATCTATAGAAGCAAAGGCTATCTGTAAAGATTTTTTAGAACCCATAAAACTTTTTCCCCTATAAAAAGTATCTATAATTGTACAACAAAACCACAATAACGAATCACCTTCTCCTCGATCGTTCTCAACCATTCTAACTACATCTAACATCATTTTCTTGAGTTTTTTTGATGAGAAATCACGAATGTCTTTATGTACAACTTCTTATCTCAATGTCTCATATTTTTCTTGTGTTTTTGATTCAACGTCTCCTCTAGCTCTAGTGGATGAAATTCCTCTTGTACTATAGAACAAAGACTGCTATATCCTGCTCTTTTCTCAATATTGTTTAGTATTCTTTTTGGGTTTATTTTTATTGATTTAGCGTTTTTCTTCATCTTCTGAAAGGCTTCTTTCCCTATTTGAGCGAGGATTGAAACAAGTATATCTTCAGCCATTTTTTAATCATCCTAGAATATCCAAATCAATTCTTTTAAGCAATTTCAATTATTCAGGATAAAAAAATTTCTACTTTTTTCAATATAAATCGATTAAACGTTAAGTTTTTTGTATCTAGCTCAACATGTTATGGTTCCTATTAAAATAGCCGACATTATTAATTAATATGGAGTTCAAAAGAGATATTCGAACAACAATTAGAACGGTGGAGTTGGATGATTATTTTGATGGCAAATGTCCATTATGTTGTTCAAATGATATTTTTATTCGTTCGAGCAGAATTAGAACACTTCCAGATTTAGGAACGACAGTTGAGAAGGTGATAATTCATTTAACGGTTGCAACGATTGAGTGTAAAGTTTGTGAGGTGGAATTTTCGCCAGAACATCCTGATTATCCCCCGAAATACGAATATAGTCAAACGATCATCGAATACGCTTTAACACGATTCCATTATCATAATACGTCAGGAAATGTCATTGCCCGAGATTTAGCCACTCTCCATCACGTTAAAGTTCCCGAAGAAACAATCTATTCCTGGTTAAAACGCCTTTCACCAGAATTTCTCAAAACAAAATTCGCAGAAAGACCAGAAAACATCCCATCAAACATTAAATCCATTACCGTGGATGGATGTTATGTCAATATGGGGAAAGCGATCATTGGAAAAAAAAAGCATGTGGAATCATTCTCGGTGACCAGACTAGAAGACGGGCGCTACTTGTTGATGTGGTGGGAGTAGAAAACCACGATAATACTTTACGCACACTACGTTATGCGAAAGAAAAGTATAATTTAAAACCCAAAATTGTCACTTCCGACCTTTCACCTAATGTAATTGCTCCTATCCGTCAGCTATTTGGAGAAAAAGTCCTTCAAATTGATGGTTATCATGTCATGCAAGAGTTAAATAAAGGAATACGACGTGACCTGCTAGATTATAGGAGTCAGTTATTTGGAACAGAAATCAGGGAATTACTAGCTCTCAGGCGGTGGATCAATAAAATACAGCAAGAAACTAAAATCACTAGGAATTGCTCAAAAGAGTTTTTGAAAGCCATTCCGAAAGTTAATCCATCTCATCACAATACCCACTGCTGTGTTGCCATAACCAAAAGGGTTCTCCCCCTTATCACCATCGATAATCCTAATAACTTTATGTCAAGACTCCAACGAGTGTTAAGAGAAATTGATCATAAATCACAAGATGTATATCATGTTTTCACTGAAAAAATCAGGGAAAAACTTCCGAAAGGTCGAATGACCTTAAAGGGAATGAAACGACTTAAAATTGAACTGCTCAGGAAGCTCAAAAGACTCTACCTCACTTTTCGCTCCCTCCTTGAAGCAGAAAGCATTCATTTCCATAAGAATTATTGGTTCCTTTTTCTTCAACCTGAAAAACTCTCCAAGGGACGAATTCGTCCTTTAAATGCCTTTTTAGCTAAGTACCCCTCTTTACAAGAGTATCGAGATATGACTTTACTTGTAGGGGAAATCTACCGCAAACCTGTTCATGATATCGATGGTCATCAAATTGATGACTTAATAATAAAACCTTACTATTCTAAAAAACTACAAACTGCTATAAAAACCATAAAAAACCATAAAACATCTATTCTTCGGTTTGTTGAGGTATTTAAGGCAGACCCCACCCTTGCTAGATCATGTCGGGCTAATATGGAGTTCTTCAACAAACGTTTTAAAGCGCCATTTCAGCATGGACTCAACCGCACCAAGCAAGCACACTTGTTAGCAAAATTACAATTACAATTAGGGTGTGAGATACGCTTCTTTTCCGAGAATAAGGAACCAATATGAAGATACAAAAAATAAATATACCAATTGCAGGAGCACTATCAATCGTATCTTTTTTTATAGGGATAAGTTTATTGAAAAAAAGGAAAATTTCCAGTGGGAAAAAAGGTGGGAGTATATCATGACCCAGAGAACCCAGAAAAAACATATCTTGAATCAGGGAAGCGATATGGTATGTTCTAATGAGAATGGTTTTTGGATTGATTATTATTATACTTTCTGACCTAATACCGTCTTTATCCCTGTTTTAAGCATGCCCCAGACCCCTACTTTTTTTCTCAGGATCTTTATGTATAAATCATCCAATGTTTTTGGTGGTACCGTGATTTGTTCCTTCTTCTTGAGGCTAATTGCTTCTTCTGGGCACGTTGGGACGCAAAGTCCACACCCAATGCACCGCTCCAAGTTTATCATGGATTTCTCCTCCTCAATCATTGGTGCATCCATTTGGCACCTATCGTAACACGTTTCACACCCTTTACATAACTCCTGATCTACTTCCGCGTAGTAATTACTTGCGAATAACTCGGTGGGCTTTGGAAATTGTTTAGCAGCAGTCAATAGAGCGCAACAATCCCCACAACAGCAACAAATGAATTCTGGCTCTTGTGAGTTACTCGGTTGAATGACTAATCCTGCATCTTCAGCTCTTTGTAAAATTTCTAGTGTTTCTTCTTTGGTAATGTACCGGGCACTTTCAGATTCTATGAGTTTATAATATTCTATTGAACTCGGAAACATAAGACACACTTCCCGTAAGTCAGATGTTTTACAATTTTCACCAACGAGGTCTTTCCCCTGTTTACAAACGCAATTTATGACCCCAAATTTACCGTCTGTCTTTTCGATGGTTTTTCTCATATCTTCGTAAGTCGCTACATGCAATTCGTGCGGAATGCTCTTATTAATGGGTATGGTTCGTAGTTGGGGAATTTTTGTGCGAGCTGCTTCCTTCCTAAATTCCCCCATGAGATATTCTTCAAAATCTTCATAAAACTCTTTGGTTAACCTATCAACTTGGAATTCATACATTCCCATGGCAAGTTGTGCGTAACTGTATAGTTTCTTTTCCCCTTTTACGTCAATTAAAATAGATCCGTTCATAGCCAACCGGTTTAAAACTTCTTCCAACTCTTCGAGGGTGATCTTTTCCCCTGCTTTTTTCGCACGCTTATAGATCCGTTCTATCGGTTCTAGTACAATATTCAGGTGCAGTGCTAGTCGTGCTTCTTTGGGAGTAAAAAAGTGTTTTAATATCCGAATTTCGACTCCTGTTTCTGTTGTCGGCATGCCTATTGGCATCTTATCTATCTGTTCCCGTAATTCATAATATACCTCATCTGTTGTACTCATTTAATTCACTTTCCTTTCCAATAACTTTGCCTTTCATACTTTTTTCTTTCAATTATATGATTTTTTACGACTAATTGTCATATTTTTTATAAAACTTTTTAGTAACTCTATCCAATTCAAGTTGAAAAAATCTTTAATTTTGGAGCGACGCTAGATTAATTTCGAAATAAACTCAGAATGGGATTTTACAAAAAACTTAACGTTTAGTCTATAAATCAAAGAAAAAAACAAGAAAAAGAAAAAATTGGTGAGTGATTTTAATGATCTTCAGGGAGAAGAATTGTAAAACGATTGAATTCATTCATTTCAATCCAGATAGTGAACAGTTCTTTTTTGGCTGATAGAATCGTTCCTTGATAAAACCAGTCATTAATTTGTGTAAGGTTGTTAGTCAAAC
>JAUUVJ010000165.1 GCA_030589605.1 Candidatus Hodarchaeota archaeon
AAAGAATTTGAGGAACAATCCGAATGTCATCAAGGAATAATAGGATCAATATTGAGTTATATCGCTCCTAAGATGGATTTAATCATAATGAGAAAGCAGCTATTACAATTTAAAAAGTTTTCAGAAAAAACTCAGTTTGAATATGAATCTAAGTCACATAATAAATCAGCTTCTATAGCATGAGTAATAACTATCCCAATTTATGGAAAACAATCTAATATTGGAGTAAATGCTAATGAAAGTATTACTAGTGAATCCAAATACAATGAAAAATCCACCAGTCGTTCCAATTGGATTAGAATATTTGGTCACTGCTTTGAAAAAGCATGAATATGAGGTAGACCTATTGGATTTATGTTTTGAATCATTTCCCACAAAAAAATTAACTGAAACCCTTCAAAACACATTTTATGATATTATTGGAATCACTATACGAAATATTGATTCTGTTATGTATTTTAACCACGAGTTTTTTTTGGCTGACATAAAAGAAATAGTCCAATGTGCTAAACATATGAAAAAAACAGTTGTTCTTGGGGGTTCAGGGTTTTCTGCTATGCCTATTGAGGTTTTAGAATATCTCAAAGCGGATTATGGGATAGTTGGTTCTGGAGAAATCATGTTTCCATTGTTTTTAGACCTATGGAAGTCTGGAAAAATTAATGAAAGAATATTTAATGGTCAACAATATGGTCCAGACAAAGATTTAATCCATAAAAGAGGATCGAAAGTAGATTATATGCGTTATCTATCAGCTGGTGGAATAGGTGGTTTTGAAACACATAGAGGATGTTCAAACCAATGTCCTTATTGTGTTGAAGCAAATACACGTGTATGGTATAAAAATATTCCAAATGTTATTGAGGAGCTAAGATATTTAGTTAATCAAGGTTTTGATCATTTTAATTTATGTGATTGTGAGTTCAACAATAGTCTAAATTATTCTATAGAATTCTGTAAAGCACTAGTAGAAGCTAATATTCCCTTAAAGTGGTCACTTTACATGAAACCTACTCCCTATAGCGAAGAACTATATGAATATTTACAAAAAAGCAATGTTTATCTAATAACGATTACGGTGGACAGTGATGAACGAATTCAAAAATTGAATAATTATTGTTACGAAGACTTAGCTCAAATCATTCACTATTGTAAAAAATATCGGATTGCATTAGCAATTGAGCTATTCACTGGTTATCCATACGAATCAATAGAATCGACGAAGACTGCTATTCAGTTTTTTAAAAAAAACCAGCCCACAACAGTAGGAGTTAGTTTTTATTATCGAATTTATAGTAACACACCAATAGCGGAATTAATCAAGAAGGATAGTAATCTACAAATAAAACTAACTAAACCCTTTTCGAAAGATGAAACTTTTCTAGAGCCTATATTTTATCACCAATACACTCAAGAACATTTAGAAAAGTTAATTGGTGAAGATAAATTATTTATTATTTCAGGAATTACGCCTGAAGTAAATTATCAGATGATATAATCTGATATTCCCTTCATTCTGATACTTTCCATTGATCAGATGAAGTATTTTTTTTAAATGCTGATCAAGGAAATTATTCTAACTTATCATTCATCACTTCGTCAAATCATAAATATTCATCTTTTACTATCACCGATATAGTAAGTTATATATAGACTTATAGAATGATATGAGATTAGAGTTGAATATTTGTGTCTGATGATTTACTTATCCAAAAATGGCAAACAGAATATAAAAAGGGTTTTTCGAAGCCTTTAATTCTGTTTACTTTGGCCGAAGTTGGTAGAAGCTATGCATATCTTCTTACGAAAAAGATCATGGAATTAACTGATGGTGAAATTTCTATTGCTGGATCTAACATCTATCCAATGTTAACAAAACTTGAAAATGATAATTTATTGGATAGTCAACTTGATGAAAGTGAAAGAAAGTTCTATCAACTTTCGAAGAATGGTAAAGATTTTTTAATACATGGAACTTCATCAAAACCTCCAAAAACATCAATAAGTGATAATTGATATTTAGTTAACAATCTAGTGAATGATGAACACATTCCTTACGGAAAACAAAGATTTAAAAAGAGGATTATCTTAAATGGATAGTTACATAGATAATACTTTTCTTTATGCTGCTGCAAATTTTGAATCTAAACTTTAAATTAGAGTAAAATAATTGCAGAAACTAAAACTAAGAAGAGTATGAATAGAAATAAGCCACTAATTCCAAAATAAGTAATGATTGCTGGTCCAATAGCTGTTCCAATAATGGTTCCAATTGCAATCAAAGCCATTCTCATAGACATTGCCTTTGCAAGGTCATCCTCTCCCACAAGTTCTACTATCCAATTCATAGGGGTTGGAATCAAGGATGTTGCTGTAAATACACACAATATTAGTATAAACACTAAAAGTATGCTAATAGGGTCATAAATTTCCAATCCATTTATTAGAGGAACGATAAGATTAAATTGAAATAGAATAAAGATAAAAAAAACTAATAAACAAGTTCCTATAAATCCTATAAACAATACAGGTCTTATTTTCCATTTATCTGAAACTCTTCCCCAAATGAGTAATCCTCCTACAATTGATATTATTAAAATAGTGATTATAAAAAAAAGGAGCAATGAGGGAATATTAACTTCGCTAGGCAATTCCTCAATTATTCTTTCAAGAATTGGAATAAGAAATGTACCAAATGAGATTATAGTTGAAAAAGCAGCCCAATGAATGCACACTTGTATTATTGGCTTTGTAATGAAGAAATTATTTCTAATTTTTCCTTTGATTAAATCCATAATTGATTTGAATGTTGATTTTAATGAAAATGCTGTGTAATCTCCTACATCAGACATAAAGAAAATTGGAAATGCAGAAATAAAAAGTAATAATCCAAAGAACATGAAAGAAAATGCTATTTGATTAGCAAAAAAACCAATAAAAAGAACCCCAATGCCTCCTCCGATACCCATTATCAAATTGCTATAACCTATTGACTCTCCAATTCTTTCTTTTGGCGAGTGTTGAATCCAAAGAGCAAGGGTTGATCCAATTCGTAAAGAAGCTCCAATCCCTATTAAACCATTCATGATAATCATAATAACTGGATTTGTTGTGATAATCAAACCTATGAATCCTATTGCACATATCCAATTTGATAGAAACATTAAATATTTCCTACCATGCATATCGCTCAAAGTTGCACAAACTGGTCCAAGAAAGAACATAAAAATGAAATATATTGCTAAAATAACTCCACTTAAAATGCCATATTCCTCTAAGTAACCTAATTCATCTAAATAAGCAGCAAGAAGTATTTGCTGAGCTGTAAATGTGCTAGTTATAATGATTTGATAAAAGCTAATTACAAGTAGTGATGGTTTTAGATACAAACCAAAAATTAGTTCTTTGAGTGAAGATGAGGACTTATTCAAAGGAGTACACCTGTAATGAATTTCTAATCATCAAAATAGAAGGGAACATTATAATCTTGATAGATTTTGATAGAGTCTAATATCTTTCATTCAAACATTTGTGAATCAGATTCGTTACTTGATTCTATTGGGTTTGCTGGAGTGATAAAAGTCTTTTCGAAGAGTGTCCAAATAAGAGCTAAAATTGTTCCAATAGTAAAAAGAAAGAAAAACCAATCTAATAGATTAAATATTAGGAAAAACCATACTATGTAAATATTTCCGTTACTAACTATTCTAGGTTCTTTTAATATCCAATTACCAAACCAAGCCATGAAACTAAGCCAAGAAATACAAATAATCATAATAGACATTGTAAACCAAACGTTTAAAGTAATCAGATTATTACCTAAAAGGGTAAGAGTGAAATTTCCACTTGAATCTTGTATATGTATTCCCATAGCTATGAAAAAAGGATACCCTTTTCCTTCATCTAAAGCAGTATCAAGCCATGATCCCTTTTTACTTGATGTTCCTCTCATTCTTGCAAGCTGACCATCGAGAGCATCAGTGAGAGCAGATAACCAACAACCAAAACCAACTAAAAAGAGTAATATGACGTTATCCTCTGCAATTATTAGAATAATTGAACTAAGAATCATCAAGAAATAACTAAACCATGTGATACGATTTGGAGTAATAAAACCGTAGGGATAGATGAATCTAACAATAGGTTTACTGATTTTTTGCATGAATCGTGCAGTAAAATCTTCTTTCAGGAAACTATATTCCTCAGGTTTTGCTTTATTAGTGCGTGAGAATTTCGTAAAAATTTTTTGCAAAGACAATTTTTAACTTCCCTTTCCTTGGCTTATTCGCTCTCGAAGAATTGTAACAGACACTCCTTTTGTGTATGGAACGTAAATTACTTTGACTCCCTTTTCTTTGAGTTGTTTTTCAAACATATTATAAGATTCTGAGTCATACCAATCATCACCAATAATCAAAACGTCAAATTTTATCTTATTCCATGCTCGTATTTTATCGCTGTTATTATGGGGAATGGCTAAATCCACATATTTACACGCAGAAAGAACTGCTATTCTATCTTCAAGATTGATAATAGGTGTTTGTTTTTTTTCTTGTTCTGATAATTCGTCGGTAGTAGCACCGACAATGAGAAAATCACAAAAACTCTTTGCTGCTTTAAGAAAATTTACATGACCTTTATGAAATAGGTCAAAAATACCTGTTGTATATCCTATTTTCATGGTTAATCTCAACTATTGTATTTAATAGCTCTATTACAAAGTGATGCTGACTTGTTGCCATTTATATTGACAAGAATGTTAGCATAACCTGTAGTTGTTATAATCTCATTCACAACTGCTTGAGCTGATCTTTTTTTGACATTTATTAACCATTTTGCGTCGACTTTTATATTTCATTTCAATTTATATTTCTTTTCAGACCTTAATTTCTCCTATTGAGAAGGCAATTCATTCATTCTAATTCTCAGTTTCAAATTCTAGTAATATTAGAATCATATTTTCCTTTATTAACATTTTAAAAGTAGTTAGAATGTCATTCAAGTAAACTAATTTTGAAGATCTATTAAAAAAACCATTGAAGAATCGTAGATAAGAAACTTCAAAAGAAA
Source organism: Candidatus Hodarchaeota archaeon (assembly GCA_030589605.1). GTDB lineage: Archaea > Asgardarchaeota > Heimdallarchaeia > Hodarchaeales > Hodarchaeaceae > Hodarchaeum. Next base: position 5,071 of record JAUUVJ010000165.1, read on the forward strand.
TAAAAGTGACAAAGCCTATATATTAGGGTAAAATTAGATTTTCTCTGGATAAATCGTAAATTATACCTGTTTTAGATCACTATTAATCAATTAGGTGATTAGCTCAGTTTTTATTTCATTCTAATTGATTCTAATATAGGGAATTTTGGTAATAGTTCTGACAAATCTGAAATTATTTCTATATCTGAAATAATCTTTTCAAAATCTTTTTGTTTAAACATACCTATTTTTCCAATAAAGCTAATGTTATTCTTCTTAGCACGTCTTGCATCATGTAAAGAATCACCTATGAATATTAAATTTGAATTATCAAGATTTTCCCGCTTTTTCACATAGTTGAAATGATGAGCTCCTTTTTCAAATCCTGGTTTCCATCCTAGCAAATCATCAAATAAATCGATTTCTTTTTTCTTTAGGTATTCAACTAATATTTTTTCCATTGTGCCACTAGAAATCCCGAGTTTATAGCCTCGTTCTTTAAGCTCCTTAATTACAGTTAATGAATCTCCGAATAAATCCTGTTCATATATTCTTTCAATTTTCATTCTTTCAAAATCGTTTACAATTCTTGAATTCATTTCCGTTTTATTAGGAGCAATTATATCCATTTGTTGAATAAAAGGAAGTCCAGAAGTTTTTCTATACCAGTGGCTTCCTTCTTTCCGAGAAAAACCATATTGTTCCATTAATAATGAAACTGCAATATTCTCTAAGAAAGGCATTGAATCAACAATTGTTCCATCGAAATCAAACATAATATACATAATTTGTTTTTTTTCCATTTTCTCTTGTACCCATTGTTAGTGATATATTTGAATGTATGTTAAAAGATATTCAAAGAGCTGAAAGGGATATATTTGAATGATATGCTAAAATAAATGCAAAAAACTGTAAGAGGATTAAGTACAACTCATATTTATTAACTAGAAAATGATTTTGTATAATATTTTTCTTTCTCTCACTTTTCAAAAACCAATTACGAAAAAACATGTCAAATTACTATTAGCTAGAGAAGAGGATATCGAGACAACTAGCAAAAGACACCCTGCAGTTGTAAGAATGAAAACAGGTGCAACAAAAGATAGTTTGATCACTATAGTGAAAGTGGAGTATTTTCTAAACACTGGGGCTTTTGCAACGTTAGCTCCAGCCGTTTTATATCGAGGAGCACTTCATGCGGTGGGTCCATATAGATGTGAGAATGTAGATGATCAAACATATGCAATAACAACAAATTTGGTTCCTTTTGGGGCATTTAGACAACAAGTGTTGTTTGCTTGTGAAGAACAAATGGATCGAATAGCTGCTGAATTAAATTTAGATCCGAGTGAATTTCGTGAGAAAAATCTTCTTCGTAAAGGAGATACGACATCCTTTGGACAATTAATAGATCATTCTGTTGGGATGCAAGAGACTATTAAAAAAGCTAAAGAAGAAAGTAATTGGAAATCAAATTGGAAGCCTGCTCCTATCTTTAAGAATGTTATACAAGAATCAAATAAAGGAAATTATCTTTAGAAGGGATTTGGAATTAGTACCATTTTTTAGGGGGTGGGTTTGGGAAGTGCTGGGAAACACATGTCAAAAACAGGTTCTTATATTCAGATAGAACCAGATGGAAGTGCCATATTTGCGGTGACTTAAAATATATATTTAAGTCAACTTGCACCAAGAAGTGATATTCAGACTATAGAAGACTCTGATCCTCTAATTCTCGCTTTACAAGATTCTTTTATTCAAAATGGAGCTATACAATGTGGAGTTTGTACTCCTGGTATGTTACTCGCATCTACAACATTATTAAAAGATAATCCTTCTGCCAATGGCGAAGATATTCGTGAAGGTTTGAGTGGAGTCTTTTGTCGTTGTACAGGGTACACAAAAATCATTAAAGCTGTGAAATATGTACAAAAAAACCTGAAATAAGGATATGATGGTAAGTATTCCTTAACTACACACAATTCCTATTCAGGAACCGCCTGATCTTTGGAAATCAAATCCCTTAGAGGTATATATCGTTTTTTCACCGTCATTCTGTTAGTTAAAATAATTAAACTTACAGGAAAATACAAATACATCAAGAAAAAACAAGCGAAAAGAAGAATTGGTATTATTGACATTAAAAACAAATAAACATCTAATTTAGTCGATATGACAAACAAATACAAGAAAACAATAATTATTGAAGTCATTATAGTCATAGTAAAAGCATAATTATTTTGATTACTTAAAAATAATTTTATCCAATGAGGAGGAGAAAAGAAAGGACATGGTGGAGCCCCAAAGGGATGGGGAACATTGCCTCTACCTACCTCTCCAATCAATAACCGAATGAGAACATAAGCACTTGCACCGAGAAAACCTGATATTACTACCTTTTGTATATCCGAAATCCTCTCTACTGTTAGAAATAAATACCAAAATCCAACCCAGGCCATAACCTCTTTGGTTAATGCTAAAGGAATTAGCAATAAATAAACCCATTTTTGATCTCTGTTTTTGACAAGTACAAATAGTAAAAAAAGTGGTACAATTTCTTGAAAAGGCATTGGAAGAATACTAATTAGCAACAACAGGAAATAATCTTTTCCAGTCGGCTTAAGAGAAGAATAAATAATTGTAACCAATATAATAAATATAAATGCACTAGAAAGGAAAAGATTAATTCTAAAAGAATTATGCAGAATTAATAAGAATTGTAAAAATAACCGATAACAATTTGGGTCGGTAGTATATAAGTTTGCAATCGTACGATCATTAAAATTATCATTTACGTAGAACTCAATGACAAGCCTAATTATTGTAGAAATGAAAACCAAACCTAAGAATAGTCCAGTTCTTAATTTCGGTTCTTCAAGAGATTTCGTGAATTTAGATTCAAGAAATTTGTTTGTTAATGAATTGAAAAACATCTTTGTATCTAACATCAAGAACATCCTCATTATTAGAATTATTTTCTTTTGGGTACTCTATAAATAAAAATGTCTTTTCAAAAAGCATGTATATTACCAGGATATATGAAAAATGTTATTAAACGTCAAATAAAGAACTTTTCTTAAGTTTCACTGATATGCCAAATTATGTCTTTTTTTTCACTACGTACAGAATCAACTAACGATTTTTCGAGTTTTCATTTTCTAGTCACGCGGGGAGTGCAAAGAAACTTTTTTATATTATAAAGACGACAATATCTTCAGTTC
>JAUUVJ010000291.1 GCA_030589605.1 Candidatus Hodarchaeota archaeon
AAATAAAAGTATAAATCATTATGAAAATGCTAGAAACCTTTTCCAAAAAAAGCTGTAAGGTCAAAATATAAGCTAACTACAGTTTGATCTGTAAGTTGAATTGTTATTCTATCAAAAACTTGTTGTTTTTCATTCAATAATTCTTGTTTGATTAATTTCCAGCTTATCCCTCTTTCTCCAAATTTATTCTCAATAAACCGATATTCCGCGTCTATACCTGCAAAATGATCATTCACATCGGTTATTATGATAGCATCTTCAATCGATTTGCCTTCATTTTTAGAATAACTAACCATTTCGTCTATACTCCAATTCTTTTGAAAATCATCTGAAAGGAGTTTTCAGCTCAATTTTCTTTTAGCACTAACTTAATTTATTTTGAATTATCATTATAACTTATAAATATAGTACAAACAAAAAATGTTTGCTATTTCATTTTTAATACCTTAGTTTTAAGACATTCTAGAGTGTCCAGTTGTCGTAATATTGATTTAACATATTCTTTGAATTGAGGAATGTCTGAATCCTTAACAATTTCAGTTTCGAGTAAACGATTGATTGTCAAAAATATTTCCTCAAAAATTCCTTGTGCTTTTGTTACCGACGATAAAAGAGAATTACTAACATCATCAACCTGTCTTCTTTCTTTTAATATATCTATCTCAGTTTTTAATCTGTTAATATTCTCCAATCCATTCTTAAACTGAGGATCAAAGGTAGATTTTAATTCTAAAATATTCCAAGATTCTTTCCTCCAATAGTAACATTTATATGGTTCAGGATTACTATATCCTAGTTTTTTTGCCAATTTAAATGATGAGGGGTTCCCCGTATCCCAATGTGGTTCAAAATCCTTTTCTAAACAATGTTCAATCAACTTAGCACTAAGAATTGTCGCAAAACCTCTTCCACGGTATTCTGGGAGGGTTGAAATGTCAAGTTCCAGGCTATTAGTAAGTGGTATAGATCCCTTAGCTCCAGATACCAAACAAACTATTTTTGCACCTTCTTTAATACAGTATCCTATTCCCTCTTGCACAAATTTCTCAGGGCCTCCAGAAGAATTAATTTCTCTCACCCAATGATTAAAAAGATTTTGAGCTAAGATTTGTTTTGCTGTTTCTATATCAACCTTTTTTACTTGAAATTTTTCAGGTAACGAATTTAAGAATTTTCGAATATGTGTTAATGATAAACTCTCCGCAGAAAATTCGGTACGTTGAGAATAGCCAAAATTTTTCCATTGATTCTTCAGAACTATTTCCCATTCGTCATTAGGTACGAAAATGATCATCTTTTCAGGAATTTTCACTAAAAAATCTGAAATATTATCAGCCTTGCTATTTCCTGTAATATAGCAAGCCCAATCTATAAGGAACATGATTATCTTTGGGTTTTCCATATCATCAAGGAATCCCTTCACCTTTTTGCGTGTTAAGAAAAGAGCAAGCATATTTTTCAATTTATGTTTCGTATAATAAGTCCAATAATCCATTAGTTTTTCTTGTGGTATTTGTTGTATCATTTTTCATCCCTCATTTTGAATATATAACGTTAAAGCAAAAATCTTTAAGTAAAATTATAAATAATAAGTATTTATTACCAAAAATATGACAGTTTATACATTCATTATTGGTTATGCATATCTAGCACAGGCAACCAATGATCTTAGTTCTGAAAAAATTTACCTTTGAATGTGTAGAATGATGAAAATGAGAACCAAAAAAGATTTAACTTCTCAGATAATGGAATTATCAGATGGACGTCGCATAGGTTACGCAGAATATGGAGATTTAAATGGAAAACCCGTTTTTTATATTCATGGTAGCCTGGGAAGTCGTTTGGAAGCAGCTTTTGTTGAGGAGAAAAAGGTGATGGATTTGGGGGTACGATTAATATGTATTGACCGTCCAGGAATGGGATTTTCTGATTACCAGTCTGATCGGCAGATTTTAGACCTACCGAATGATATATTAGAGTTAGCTAATCACATTGGACTTACTAAAAAGCAATTTACGATATTAGGAGGAAGTGGTGGTGGGCCTTATGCCCTCGCCTGTGCTTATAAAATCCCTTCGGAGCGTTTAAAAAGTTGTGGTGTTGTTTCTGGGTTAGGACCTTATGAATTAGACAAAACAGGGATGGATTCTCGCGGTAAAAATCAACTTATTATGGCTCATTATTTTCCATGGGCATATCATTTTTTACTTTGGTTACTGATGGGTCGTAAAGCGAAGGCTGAAAACAGAAAATGGTGGGAGAAGAATTTCCAAAAACTATACAAGATTCTTCCACCCCCCGATCAAAAAGTTGTCCTAAATCCAAGAATTGTTGATCGAATGATAGAAAAAACCCTTGAGGCATTTCAACAAGGTTCAAAAGGACCTGCTCATGATTTTAAATTGTATACTAAACCATGGGGATTCAAACTAGAAGAGATTCCAAAAAAAACAAAGGTTTTCATATTCCATGGGGAATTAGATGTCAGTGTTCCTGTATCAATGGCCCGTACTATCAGTCAGCAGCTCCCAAATTGTAAATCAATGTTTTATCCAAATGAAGCTCATCCGTCAGTTTTAATCAATAATTTCACAGAGATCTTAAACCTAATTAACACTTAACATGGTTTCTTTAGCTCAGCTCCGACTGAGTATAGAAATAAAGTCTTCGGATATAACAATTAAATCAAAAGAAATAAATTGTAAGCTATTGTCTTTTTTCATTATTAATAATGACATTCGTTACGTTCGTCCTCACTGGTGTTGTGATCAAAAAAAGAAAACTCGTTAACACTCACAATCCAACTATTAGACTCGCAGCAATATCTTTTGTCATTTAAGATTACTCAATGAAATTTTTGAAATGATTTTTTAATCAATTCTACTAATCTAATAGAAATAATAAACATGCTTTGAAGGATTTTGAAAGAAATGGCTAAAACTGTATGCGGTGTTGATGTTGACAAAGAGGGTTTTTTAGTTACAGTATCCAACGATCCAGAACAGAAAAGTAAGCCGGTTGTAATTATATACAACAACCAACAAATCTATTTTTGTGAGGAATCATGCAAAGTAGAGTTTTTACAAGCCTTAAATAAAGAGCAATGGATGAAAAATCATAAATAACCTGAATGAATCAATTTATTATTATTCTCATCTATTCGGGTTATAATACCAAAAAATATTATTCTCAACTTCGTAAAAGGCTGGATCAAATCCATATTATTCAGATGTAGAAATAATTGGAAAGAAGATTTTATATATATGCATATGCATATAGATAGATAGGTGTAAAATTTTGGCAAAGAATATTGCAATAACAGATGATGTCTACAAAGTATTGAACCAGCTCAAGTTGGAAAATGAAAGTTTTTCTGATGTGATCAAAAGACTATTACCCCCAAAATCTATGTTATCGGATATTGCAGGATCGAAAACGTTCAGTTACCAAGAATGGGGCCAGGTTCAAGATGCTTTTAAAGATCAACGGGCTCTAGATGACAAACGAATGAAGAAACTATTGAGAAGAATGGCTGATTAATATGTGGCTAGCTGATACGACTTTTATTATCGATTTAGTCAATAATGACGAAGAAGCTGTGAAAATGGCAGGAAAAATTGATAGTATGCATTCAATAGTTTTTATAACAACAATTACAATTCAGGAATATCTAAGAGGTATTTATTATTTATTTGGTAATAAACAAGATCAAATCGATGAAAAATTGTCGAAAGCTGAAGGAGATCTAGTTCGATTTAGTTGGATAGACTTGAATTATAATATTGCAAAAGCGGCTGCCCAAATTGACGCAGACCTAACTCGAAAGGGTATGCAAATTGGCTATGCTGATGTCTTAATAGGTGCGACAGCTCAATTCTATCAATTAACTCTTTTAACCCGAAATAAAAACCATTTCGATAGAATTCCATTATTAAAAATTGAATTTTATTGATACAGATGTATATTGGATAATGTCGCAAAAGGCCAGTTTAGATAGGAAAAGTATATCCTCAGGTATAGCATATTCCAACTTTAACAATCAAGAGAAAAAAAACCTTCTATTCAAATGATTTTAATAAAACTTCTTAAAATCGATAATCCAGGTGTTATAAATGAAGGAATTCATTTGTTTCCTGGCAAGCATCACTTATTGCCAGAATAGGTGTAAGAAATATGAAACAATCTATTTTAATCGGGTATGAACTTATGATAATGATCATTGTCTTTTTTCTGAGAAGAACAGTGTAACAGCGAAAGCTACGATAAAAAAATCAGAAATCACAGGAAAATATCGTCTTAGCAAAGGAAATTGTTGCGGAAAAGCTAACTTTTCCTTTATTAAAGGGGGGCGCTATATCGAGAATAACTGGTTTCGCCCATGGAGGAGACAAAACACAAGAGTAAAAAAAGGTTATTCTTATACATAAGCCTAGCTAGTTTATTGAGTCTTCTGTCTTTCTTAATTTACCCCATAATAATCAGAGAAATCCTGGATTATCTTTTGTTTCCATATAATGTTAATTTATTATGGGTATGTGTCTTAATAGGAATTTTTTTCCTTCTTTTTGATGTAATGTATCATTTTGGCATTCATACTAAACGTATAACCCCAATTAAGGCAATCTCCCATCTTTTCCACCATTGGCAATCGTTCTCAATTGGAGCTGTCATTATTTGCTGGGAATTCTTTTTCCTGGGTTTTTCTCCTTCCGCTTTTTGGCTGAGAGAGTACAACTTTTGGTTAATCGTATTCTCATTTTTGATTTTGGGATTTATCGTTATTAGACTCACTTTTTTACGATTCCTTGATATTAATCTTGGTAATATATCGAGAGTTTATCTTTTGGTTCCTTTTGTTATTATTGCATTGATAAGTGTAGCAAGTATCCCCTACCTTCAGATTTATGCTGTGATTCCTAGTACCTCCTCTTCTGAAATTCTGGAATTTAATTCTAATTCAACTCTAATTCCGTTAGATGTTTCATATTCGTGGGATGTTTTCTTAAATGACTATTCTTTTTCTTCATTTGATTCTATTCAAATCCAAAAAAATATTCAATACAATGATTATAGTTCATTAGATGATTACTACACCTTACATACTACCCAGAAGAATCCTCTTCTCATTGTGATTCATGGTGGTGGATGGTTTTCAGGCTCCAAAAATGATAAACCTATTCAGTTTGTTTCAAGATTTTTTGTAGCCCATGGATTTACAGTTTTTGCCATCAATTATCGATTATTTCCTTCTGCTAATATTTTTGAAATGGTAAATGATGTGCGGGATGCAGTGGTATATGCTAAAAGTAATGCTTTTCACTACAATGGTAATTCTAATGTGACATTTCTGTTTGGTCGTTCAGCAGGAGCGCATCTAGGATTATTGGCCGCGTATAGTTCAAACAGGACTTTGGTGCCTGAATATCCAAGTATTTATACAGTTCCAGAATTAGAAATCCAAGGGGTTGCTTCTATGTATGGGATTACAGAGTTAGGCACTGATTCAGCCCGACTGGCTGGTACTGACGAGAATCAAGAGTCCTTTCCTATTCAAAGCGTTTCTCCCCTCAATTATGTGAACAACTCCAACTTAACTCCAACATTTCTTGCAGCAGGGAGTTTAGATTCATTAGTTTCAGTAAAAAATTCTCGCTTATTACATGAAGCATTAAACAAGTATAATATCACAAATTTGTACCTTGAAATACCTTGGGCAAATCATTCTTTTGACAATATCTTACAAACTCCAGCAGGACAAGTCACTATGTACTACTTACTCAA
>JAUUVJ010000287.1 GCA_030589605.1 Candidatus Hodarchaeota archaeon
AAATGAAGATCAATATAGAAAAAAGAAAGAAAAGGTTATTGAAATATATTTAAAAAGGTTAAATAAGGTTTTCCCCGGAATAAGAGACCTTGTTGATTATGCTGAACTGGGAACACCAAGAACAATGTCCTCTTATACTTTAAATCCTGAAGGTGTTATTTATGGATATGCTCAAACAACTACTCAGATTAATCCTCAATTAAAAGCTGATATCAGAAACATTCCAATTAAAAACTTATATTTTGCCTCCGCTTGGGCTGGAGGTGGTGGATTCAGTGGAGCCATCTCTGCAGGATATAAATGCGCGAAAAAGGTATTAAAAAATAATACTTAGCCCTTTTCAATTCGAGCAGAAAAAATATAGGAGTTATCTAAAATACTATAGTTCATACAAAGTGACTTTCTAGATTTCTAATAAAAAACTATATTTTAACTACGTCTGTCGTTTTGCTGTTTTTTATCGGAATATTTTTAATAGAATATCGTTTTTCAACTCCAGTGATGACAAATAATGGTTAACAATCCTATTATTCCATTAGATAATTTCAATATATTTCAAGAAGTAAAAAAGACTAATAAAGGGATAAAGGAAAAGGTTCATTGTTTGGAGCAGGGAAAAGAAACCTTTGAAAATTATTCATTTGCAGAAGCAGTGAAAGAGCTAGATGAATTAATAAAAAAGGAATCGTTATAAGTACTACAGGTCAGTACTTTTACTGATTCTATAGCTTAATATTCTTCTAATGTAACAAGGTGAGGAGATTCAAGAGAATTTTTGATCACATCGATTTCAAAACTAAGTGTTGATTTCGTTTTAGAACTTTCTTCGGATAAACACACAATCCAATGAGTTTGTGTTCTTATCGAATAAATAAATATCTCATTGAAAGTAATTGCCATATGTGAAGCAGGTTTATTCTGCATTATACTTATACATTCAATTTCTCTTAAAATCCGTGTTACAGAATTGAGTTGAACATTGACCTGAGGATTCACCAAGGAAGCGAAGATTGGTTGAAGATACTTTGTTTCATAAATAATGAAATTTGATATTTTTGAACGATTCATTATGTCAAGAATCTTCCTCAGACCTTTAATATCAACATTCATCATCTCATTATACATTGATACGACAATTTCTCTGAAAAAATCGAAATATGACCTATTCAAAATCGGAGATGATTCTAGTTCAAATGCAAACATGAACTCAAATTTAGATACAGCAATTCTAAGAAAATCGTGAAGTTTTGGATCTTCCTCATTTGTAGATAATATTCCACGGGTCTTCCTACCCTCGTAAACTAACATTATATATCCCTCATGATGGATAGCTGTTACTACTTCCTTCTGTGTTTCTCTGAGCGCATTAATTGACGCTGTTATTAACCCAGCATGCAAATCATCATCTATAGTCTCAAAACATTCCTTACACCAATCAATTATAAAATCATGGGAAAAAGCTAATAAACCTGGTTTAGAAATAATATCTAGTCTGAACAAATATCCAACCTACGTATTATATATAAAAAAATCTTAAGATAATTTTGTTATATCTTATCTAAAATATTACATGCAATTTGTTTTTTAAAATCGTGATATCGGAAGTTGATATGGTTTCTTTCGGAAGTAATATTCTTTATCTAGGTTTAGAGATTAAAAACTCACTCAAATATCTAAAAGAACAGTCATGCGTATAAATGGGGTTGAACTACATTTTTATCAACAAAAAACCAAAGTTCAAGTAGGACTAGATCTAATGGACCTCTTACATCAGGTTAACAAGAAATTTATCAAAACACATTGTAACGAGAAGCTAGAGGTTAGTTTGTATGTTCTTGGGTTTAAAGGAATTTTCAAGCTCTATAAATTCGATTCTTAAAGCAAAGAATCAGAATATAGCAATAGCGGCCGATAATGATCTTGATGGTCTATTTAGTGCCATACTTCTAGATATTGGATTATATAATTTGTATGAAATTGAAACTGAAGTCTTTTTTCGTGATGAATTACGATGGGAAATTCCTATCGATGATAATTTCGATGTATTGTTCTTGCTCGATTTAGCTTTCGATAATACACCAAATTACCGGAAAATTGTTTCAAGAGCTAAGAATACCTATGCAATTGATCATCATATAACTCAAGAAACGGGTTTTCCTGGAAAGGTAAATCTATACAACCCTTGTTTTGAAGGTCAATGTTATCAACCCGCTACATTTCTTGTAAATCGTGTAATTACTGAATTAGGTAATGATAACAATTCATTATGCCAATATCTTAACTTATTAGGTGTTTTAGCTGACGCGGGTATCAATTTTAGAATTAGTAATAATGAAATCAAGTATTCTTTTGATCCATCGATTACTCCTCTATACGAAAATGGTAAAAAGACCTTTAAAGACCTTTTTGAAGTAAAACGGTTTGGAAATTATATATATCCACACTTTAAAGTAGTGATTGAGGCATTGAATCTTGAAGCGGCAGATCTAGGTTGGAATGAAATGCATCTTCGTTTTATCAATGAAGCTGAGAATCAAGCCCAAGCAGAACAAATCGTTAAAAAAATGGAAATGAAGCATGAGGAAGCCTACGAGGAACTATTGATGAAAATACCTAAACAACCAACCGAAATTTCAACTGAATCAGGAATATGGATTATAAAAAACACAACATCAATAGGGAGTGGTTCACTGGCAAGAGTTATAGCTGAAATGCTTGATAAACCTGTAATCACATATAAATGTGACAAATTTTGTCGGATATCAGCAAGAGCACCAGCAGAAAGCAAGATCAACTTCATTCCTATCTTTGAAAACTATGGTGGGGGCCATCCTAAGGCATGTGGAGCGTTTTTAACACCAAAAAGATTCTCTGAATTGTTTGAAAAGATAAAAAAAGCTTGATTTGTTGTTCAAAAAGAAATATGGATTAGTAGTTAGCAGAAAAAGGGAAGGAATTGTGTAAAAAATAAACATATGGATCTCTTCCAGATCTAAATCACAATATCTGAAATGATATTGTCTATCTAAGTCTTTTCTAATACTAATATTCTCTTTCCAGATCTACTACGTTTAAAAAGTTGTTTTCTCCACGATTAAATCGTTTTATATTCTCAACAACTTCATTCCAACGTTCTAGGTCATTTAAGGGTGAAGCTGCGCGATGAGGAGATAATACGACATTATCAAGCTCATGAAATGGAAAATGGTACGGATATTTCAGCCCGTCAACGTCAGGTTCAGGATTGTATTCGTACCACACATCAATACAAGCTCCTGAGATCTTTTTTTGAGCTAATGCTTCATATAAATCTTTTTCATTTACAACTGATCCTCTACCAATATTGACAATAATCCCTTTTGATCCCAACTTTTCTAATTCTTCATTCCCAATTAAGCCAATAGTATCAGAAGTTTCTGGTACAGCTATAATCAATATGTCTATTTCTCTTAAAAAACTATCAAGTTCTGTCGGAAGATATTTTTTTACAGGAGTAGGTAGATTTTCATTTTTTTCCTGCCAATGACGTCGTAGAACGGAAAATTCAACATTAAAACCTTGGAGAAACTTATGTACATTACTATTTACCGCGCCATACCCAAGTAGACCGATTTTCCTGTAACGAAGTGGTATTGATATGTCATCTTCATCTCGTTTTCTCCAGTGACCATTCACCATCCAGTTATGATGAGGAATAACTTTATTTAGTAATGTAAGTAGCATAGCGACTGTATGCTGGGCAGTAAAGTAATTATTTCCATGTCCATTGATCAGAAGAACTTTTCGTTTGAGGTTTAACTTTCTAAAAAATTCAATATGGTGCTTTATTCCGACACCAGGGTTAATGAATAGTTTCATATTTTTGGCTGCAAGTTTTATTTCATCTTTAACACGCCATCCAACTAGTATATCAGCTTCAGGTGCGATTTTTAGAAGTATTTTATCTTTTGTTTCTGGAAAAATCAATTTTAATTCTGGTATTCCTTCTAAGTTATTCAATAAATAATTTTTAAGACGATCATTGACTTCCCATGTGAAAAGAACTGTTGTTGCATGATGTGAGACATTTTTATCAGACATAGAATCAACGCATTTAGTTCTGAAAAACTTTTAATACCTGATCCACATGCTTACTGATAACTTGACAATATTTTACAACACTATAGCAATCCTGAATAGATCCTATCTCAGCTGGAGTGTGAGAATTTTTTATTGCTGTTAATACAGGAATCGAGGGAATACCAGCACCGACTAATCTCACAGTTCCTGCATCAGTTCCTCCTATGTTCCAAACTTCGGTTTGTATTTTAATTTCCTCTTTCTTAGCTAGTCCTAATAAGTAATCTCTCATATCAGAAGATAATATTACCGATTTATCTGACAAAGTAATCACTGGTCCTTTTCCTAGAGATACTGGATCTTCGTCGTAGGTAATGTCTAAAATAAGAGCTAAATCTGGTTGAATCAAAGAAGCTGCAGTCTTTGCGCCTTTTGCACCAACTTCTTCCTCAACTGAGGCTACTAAAAAGACATCATTCATTGGAGGGTTTTTTTGGAATTCCTCTGCAAGAAGAAGTAATTCGAAAGTTCCAAAACGATTGTCTAGCCGTGAAGAACATATTATTCTTTGGGATGGATCACCTATCAAGATTGGTTCATTTGTAAAGTGAACTGGATCGCCTGCAAGGATACCGAGATCATTAACTTTCGCTTTATGTGTTAAACCTATATCTATCCTGAAAGAAAGTTTATCTCCGCTTTTTGTAGAATGCATCACACCATTTATGTACCCATTTTTTGTTGAAATAGCCACAGGCTGTAGATGACAAGCTTCAATGTTTTGATACCCAAAATTTAGACATTTAATTAAACCATTACCTTCAATGCTATGAACTATAAAACCACAGGTATCCATATGAGCTGAAATGAATAATTTAATGCCTTGGGATTGTTCACCTTTAATTTTGCAAATTACTGAACCCAAGCGATCACGAGATAACTCACCATAATTTTCCATTTTCTTTTCAAGAAAGTTCCGAATAGGTGATTCAAACCCTGATTGACCGGGAATTTTAATACAGTTTGTTAAATCTTCTTCAATTGAATTTTTCATTAAATTACCCTCAAATTACTAATAAATGACTTGGTAATACTCGAAAAAGGAGATACCGATTGATTTCTTCACTTTTATTGAAAATCATTAAATCTAATATTGCCAAGTTTTTTTCTTCACGGTATTTCCCTGCAGCGACTTCATAACCTCTCTTAACTAACTTAATTCTGTTATCATTCATACGGGATTAAGCTCCAATAAGCTAAATGAGATCAGATAGGGGTTTATTCATCTTCCACATAAATTATCATTAGACTTCATTTTATTTCAGGACTATTATATCTTTACTTAAAGAAAGCTAATGAAGAACAAAAAGGTGGTATTATAACAGAAGAAGTTAAAGAAAGAAACTTAGAAGAACTCTTAGGAAAGAATTCTTCTTAAGTTCATTTTTCATTCAAGGATTAGTAACCACTTCAGCAATAGCTTTTTGAGCAGAGTCGCTTGGAGTCCATGTTATTTCTTGATGCTTGAAGTAGGTATTGTAAAGATTCGCGTATTCTCCATCTCTTTTTAATAGTTCCTCATGACTTCCTTGTTCGATGATTGCTCCTTTATCAATAACTATGATGCGAGTTGCATCTTTCACAGTGCTTAATCGATGTGCGATAATTATAGACGTACGGTTTTTCATCAATTCTTCAAGGGATTCTTGGATAATACTCTCAGTATAGGCATCAACA
>JAUUVJ010000248.1 GCA_030589605.1 Candidatus Hodarchaeota archaeon
AGCAAATCTTAAAAAAAAAGAGGATTAAGAATAATTTTACAATAAAAAAATTCTTAATGGACAAGTTGCATAGTTAGTAAGACCTATGCTTATGAATAGCCATAAGAAAGTTATTACCATGAACATAGATGCGAGTTTGAAAAGTTTGAAAGTCCGTTGGTCTGAGGGTTGTTTTAGATTAGCAAGAGATTGAAGAATTATGTAGCTACTGAATACAATGAGTGGAACCAGGAGTTGTAAATAGATATCAAGAAATGCTCCTGTTAAAATAATTGTACTTGCACTGAGAATAGCTGAAATGGAAATAACCCGAATAGTCTGCTCTTTACTCGAAACAACAGGCCACATAGGGACTTTAGCATCTTTATAACCCTTCAGATTCTTTGGAATCAACGCCAATGTGAGTATATGTAAGGGAATCCAACATAGTACAAACATTGCCATTGTTATGGATACGATATCTATTGTTCCGATTACAGCAGCTCTTCCTGCAATTGCAGGCAATCCACCCGCAATACCACCGAAGATGATCGAATATTTTGTCCTTCGCTTTAACCAAATCGAATACACTACTACATTAAAAAAGAAACCCAGAAAGACAACAACCATAGTTACTATATTTATGAAAACACCAATAGATAAAATTCCAGCCAAAACAAAGAAAAATCCATGTTTTAAGGTAGTTGAAACAGGTATTCGGCCAGAGGGAAGAGGTCTATCCTTGGTTCGTTCCATAATCGCATCTATATCTCGATCGATGACCATATTAAGCAGAGTTGAACCAGAGATCGCAAAGAAAACCCCTACGGGTAACCATAAGAGTTGGAGCAGAATTATTCCAGTCGTAGTCCATGCACTGATCAAGTAAGCAAAAATGGTGGTATAAACTAAAAGAAAAGTTTGTTTACTTTTGATTAATTCTCCGTACAGTGAAAAAGAAAGATGAGGATGTGAAACAGCTAAAGGATGTTCATATTCTTGAGCTGTGATCGAAAGTTTGTCGGTGGTCAATAGTACTCAATCCATCTGATTTAATTCTCGCGTTGATTCTTTTTATTCATATCCATTTGTTTTGATTATTCTGGCCATTCTTTTACATCTTTACGTCCTTTGATGATTTGAATCAATTGGTGTACACAGAATACTATAAGTGCGACTGTAATGAGCAAAATCCCAA
Source organism: Candidatus Hodarchaeota archaeon (assembly GCA_030589605.1). Lineage (GTDB taxonomy): Archaea > Asgardarchaeota > Heimdallarchaeia > Hodarchaeales > Hodarchaeaceae > Hodarchaeum. The sequence goes on from JAUUVJ010000248.1 coordinate 1,178, forward strand.
AATCTAGTACAAGAGGTAACCAAAATGCATTTGTAGCCCAATACTCCTTTACTCCATCAGGGTACATAGCTAGTTGGTCAGATGCATTTGCCCAAACCTGATCAAGGTGAGGTGCATACAGATAAATAAGTGCAAACCCAAATGCAAGAACGCTTCCTGCAAATAACAACCATGCCATTACCTTTCTTGCTGCACCTTGGATATCTACCATGTCTATCAATAGGAGTAGTAAGATTACAGCGGAAAGTGTTGCAAGAACATGCCAATGACCACGAGCAACAGTAGTTTCAACAGCTAGAGGTCCATCTCGAAATGATAGGATACTATCAAAAACTTTTACCAAGGGGGAAGCGCCTTCTGGATCTGTTGGTCCTCGAAGACTTAAAGCAAGGAATATACCTCCAAATGTCATAACAAAGTTAACCCATATGAATTGAAAGTACAGAGCAAATTTCACTGGTGCTCCAGTGATTACAGCTTTTGAACGCGACAACCAAGATGCAGATTCATAGTCATCACCTAATACAGCTTTACTTGCTTTATTCCAACCAGTAAATGCTAGAATTATACCAACGGTCACAAGGATAGCTGAACCGACGTAGATCAAGTAATGCATATCAAAAGGAAACGAGATTACAGAGTTAAAAGTGACTGCCCAAGATCCTATTGACATAATCAACATACCTGGCATAACAAGAATCATTGAAATCCGATACCATTTTCCTTTCTGATCAGGAACAGTATACCGATAGACTATTAGTAAGATAATTACATCAACAAGTGCCAACATGATGTGTAAATGGGCTTTAATAGCATCAACGAAGATTTCTGCGTATTTAACATGATCATAAGGTCGAAGGAAGTATTCTGCTAGTAAGGGTATCATTCCATTTCCGAAAAAAGATCCAATTGCCCCTCCAAGAATTACGCTAAGTAAAATGCATAAAGCTAATAGTGTCATTGCTGATTGTCCAAGGAGGACACTTTGACCGTCTTTTCGTTCTGGGAAAGATTTCGTTGGAAAAACACCAAGAAGAAGCATAATACCAGCATAGAAGCAAAGTGATAATCCTACTAGGTATAATCCATGTAAGATCCATCCATCTGGAAAAATATATGCAAAAGCCATTCCACTTGCAGACGCTAATATGCTACCTATGAAAAGTGGCCATTTAATTCGTGATTTGAATTTTTCTCGGACATTCATAATTTCGAGTCCAAAATATGTACATATTGCAAGGAATGGAACTGCAAGTGAATGATAAACCATAATCAGTCGTCCAGCTTTCTCAACTGGATCAGAATCTAATACAATGGGCAATAACGGCTGGCCAAGGATCAATTCTATGGGTTCGGAAAAAGTCGACAAAAAGAGGATAATAACAAATTCCCAAACTAGTGTAAAGGTAATCAGGCCTTTGTAAGTCGCCCCATAATTTACTTTTTTCATCAGCCAGTCGATTTTTGACCCTGATGATTCATTTTTTGTTTCCATTAATCTATTCACCTAATCTTTTCAAATTAAGTATTATGAATTGTCGAGGTTCGGTTTAAGAAATTTTGTACATCAGTTCATCTAGAAGCTAAATTTTTTGTTATTCTTCTTACGAGATTTATTTCTTTTTAATAGATTAACCTCATTACGAGATTTATTAGCTAACTTTGAACAGAGAATTCATAAAAACTTAAGATCGAGATAAATATATTGGTTTGCTTGGTTTTTAAGTAGTAAGTAACCAAAAAGTAATCTGATTTTCTATGATAGTATTCTGCTGTCATGTAACACAACAAAAAGCCTAGATAAAAAAAAGGGGGGATGAAGGAGTTATTTTCCCTAACTTCTTTTTTAGCTATTCAAGACGGGAATGGGTATATTCCACTTTTTAGGTAAACCAATACCGAGTAAGAAGAATATTCCTACAATCAACAACAGAATGGGGAGGATAACAAATATATCATTCAGAGGTATAATTGGATCTATATTTTCTACAGTTGCAAAGGCTAATAATACGCCTCCAAAAGAAATCAACAAACCTCCAATTCCAAAAAATGCACTTGTTGTTTCTATATCTTTTACAACAAAAGCAGTGTAGAATGGAACGAATGAGACAATAATACCTGATGGAATATGAGATGCCATGATCAGGAGCGAAGAAAATCTAGCTAGGTCGCCTCCAGCGACTCTGACGACTGCTATTAAAAGAATCACTATAATAGCATAAATTGCATAATATAATCCACATTTCTTATCTGGCCAAACTGCAAAGATTAAGCCAACAGCTAAACCTACAGGGATTAAAGCTGCAATTGCGGGCACGAAAGCATTTCCTAAAGTTTCACCCCAGCCAAGTAGAATAATTAATACTCCAGAGATGAAAAGCACAAGAAAGCTAATTGCCCATGACAGATGATAAGGTTTCTTCGAAGATAAATACTCTTTCAGCAAGAGTAGAGCTAAAACTATTGCTAAAACACCTACAATTAACAGTATAAGTGCAGATAGTGGATCTGTTTGTAATAAACTTGCCATATAATCACCAAAATTTTATTTCTAGAAAAAAATTTTAAAAATATATCCTACGTTTATAGTAATATGCTGTGTTTCTGAGAACTGGTAAAATTCGTGCTTATGTAAAACCTAGTTTTTCTTCTAGAAAATTAGATTTTGAGATTATTGAAATCTAAATAATGATATGTTTATAAAAAAAAAAAGATAGATAAAAATAACTAATCTATTTGATATATGGTTGATAAAAAATAATTGGATAACTTCTTTAGGTAAACTTTTTTAAAAAGAAAATTTCAACTCCTTCAGTCCATATTTGTGATAAACATGAATGAAGTGAAAGAAGAGGTAGAAGATGAAGAATGTTCTGCTATGATGGTAATCAAAATTTTAAGTAGAAAGTGGACTACAAACATCCTTTGTGAGCTCCTAATGCATAGTGAAATGTACTTTTCAGAACTTCAGTCAAATATTGAAGGGAATTATGGCGAAAAAATTTCAGCCCGAGTTTTATCAGAAGCATTAAGCCGATTAGAAGAACGAACAATAATTCAAAGAAATGTTATTTCAGATACTATGCCAGTTCGGGTTCAATATTCTTTATTACCTAAAGGGGAAGATTTTAAATTCATTTTTGCCATGTTCAAAGGATGGGGTCTAAAACACGGAGGAATCAAATCAAAAAAATGTAGATCATTCAGTTGTATTCACAATACTGTCCCATACGTTGAAATGGATAAAATTGAAGATTGCCTATGCTTTGACCCAATAATCGAGGATGAGGTTGAAAAATCCTCCTAATATCTTTATATGGGTTTCTAACTAAACTGATTTTAATTTTTAAGTTGATTAGTAATTTTTATTTTCATTGGAGGTCATTTTAAAGGGATTCTCTTTAAATGCAAACACTATTATCGAAATAATTACTATTAGAGCAAGAATTTCGATTAATCCTACAACAAAAAATGCGATGATAAAATCCGTAGAGTTTATTAGAATTCCTCCTAATAATGGTCCAATAATAATCCCAACATTTCCTAACAGGTTAAAAAAACCCATTACAACTGGATTATCTTCTTTTTCAACAATATCTCCTACTAAGGCCATAGCAGGAGGACCAGTAAATCCATTACAAATTCCTATCATAAAAAATGCTATGATTATAATGATTAATCCAAAGGATTCTTCCATAACGGAGCCTAAATACCCTGTTACTGCCAACAATATTCCAGTTCCAATGCTTCCATAGATTAAAAGTTTGTAACGTCCAATTTTGTCTGATAACTTACCCACAGGGTACTGTAGAATTATAAACGGTAGTGCAAAAATTCCCAGTACCATACCCCGAAGTTCTGGTTGAACACCAAGTTCCATTTGTAAGAAAAAAGGGAGAATGAATAAAATAAAACCAATATGTAAACGATCAACAAAATTGAATATCCCAGGAATTAATACACGAGGATTTCTAAAGACAATATTCATATTTTCTTCTAATGAAGGTTTTGATGAAAGATTTTCTGGCTCTTTGAGTAAAATTAAAGCGAAAATAAACGCTATTAAACTCAAAATAGATGCAGAGTAATATGGTACAAATACACCCCAGCTAGCAAAAATTCCTCCCAAGACTGGCCCACCCCCCATCGCGGAAGCCAAAAATATACCAAATATACCCATATTTCTACCCCGATTTTTCTCTGATGATAAATCTAAAATCATCGTCATTAAAGTTTGCCAGCATAATACTGTAAAACCTCCCTGAAAGAATCGAAATACAAGGATTAGAGGAAATATGTCCGTTAGAGTCATTAAAAAATAAAAAATTGCAGAACCAATTGTACCAAATGAGATGAAAACTTTACGCTTTCCAATCTGATTTGATATTATCGCTGTTAAGATACCTATTAATAAATAAGACGCATAAAGAACAGTATCAAAATAAGAAGCATCTAATATTGATATTCCTAAACGTTCAACCAAGAATTCAGGTTGATTTGTATGAAGTAAAGCAGGTGCTAATATTGAAAAGAGAACTAAAAAACCAAAGAGAGGGATTTGATGGTTTGTATTATTCTCCTTACTTTCGGTATAATTAGACATCATTATTCCCTAATCTGATTGATACTTGCTTGGGCATTTAGTGCTTATCATAGAAGCTCTGAATCTCCATATGTTTAACATTGATGTAAGTTTTCCTTCAACAAGTATCGTTCGACTCGCTTCAAATCCTGGAGGTTTTATAACATTTGTTGCATTTATGTAAATAACCAAAGATACATTATCAACGTCATCTGGATCATAAATAAAGAATCCTGTTGTATTGATTCCTTGTACAACACCTATTAACTGAATATTTCTATTCATGTAGGTTTCTGATTGTGGATGAACCATTAGTTCCTTTACAGTAAAAATAGGAACAGATGAGTTTGCAAGCAAAAAGAAAAAAGATCCTGCGCATACAACGATTATAAAAGTACCTAGAAGGAGATTTTTAGTTTTAATCATTTTTTTATCACTTTTTCTATGAAATCTTCTTTATGAGGGCTTAGTTTTGAGTTCTACCCCCTCTTTTTTAGAATTGGGTACTTCTTTTTTTTCCTCAATAGATGAAGAAAAAGATTCCCTTAATAGAATAAATCTGCCAATTGTTAGAGGTATAATCGCGAAATGAAGGAAAAGGCATCCAATCCAAAGAATATTGATGTAAGGGATTAATTTTATCTGTAAACGAACGGTAGCAAATTCTCCGTATGGTGGTCCTTGATAAACC
>JAUUVJ010000014.1 GCA_030589605.1 Candidatus Hodarchaeota archaeon
GGATTAGAATTTTATGGTGGGTACTTTTATGGAGATAAAAAGGGGAAAAGTTTGCTTCGGGAAGGTATGAAACCATTTTCATTTCTTAATATCACTCCTTTAACCTTTGTAGGGTCTTTAATAAAAAATCTTCCCATAAGATTAACCCCCAAAGGAGAGGAGTGGCATCAGGGAGAAGAACCCTCATGGGCTAGAAAATTTCTATCTTCTAAGATCTTATTTCTCGATGAAATAGACTCCTATTCTCCCTCTACTCTCTTACTATTGATCCCTTTAGTACGAATACTAAAATGGCATGACTCCGATCTACAGGTAATTATTGCCTCTGCTACCCTCGGAAATCCCGAAGAAATCGCTCCCCGACTTCTAGGTCCTGAAAATGATCATCAAGTGCTTAAAGGAGCAGGTCGACGTGGCCATTTAACAATGAATGTGTATTTAGAAACAGAATCCAGAAAATTGCTGAATACCAAGCTTGAAGAAGCCAAAGCATTTATTGATCAAGAATTAGAACAGTACTATCGAGTGAATGATTATACCATTCAAAAATTACTATTTTTTCTCAACCACAAAATTGAGATTGATTATCGCAAAACTACCAGGCAATTGAACCGAAATTTTGAAACAGCTCATGGAAGTTTACCTACAAAAACAATAGCTAAGCGAATGGACGCATTTCAGAATAATCAAGAGGTAGTAGGCCTTTTAACTACACAACTTGCCGAAACAGGTTTTGATCCTGCCAACGCAAACAGAGCATTTTCCTATGGGATCCCCTCTCAACAACGGAGAATGGTACAACGACGTTCTCGAGTAGGTAGAAATCCGCTGCAAGAAGCCGAATTTGATATTATTCTTCGGAGTTATAATGAATTTGAAAACCAGCTAGCATCTCCCGAAAATCAGGAGAAACTAATTGCATACTTAAGTCATGAAGATGCTGTACCTTTATCTATTCCCTGGGCTACATTATTTAGCATAAAATTTTGGCTAACATTGTCGTTAATCACAGAAGTTGGAGATGTTATCCCTCGTATAAACGAGGAATTGTTAATACAGGGAAATAAGACGGTTAAACTATTACTAGCTCGATATTTAGACCAAGCTCTGTATGACATGTGGTTTGATGGGGCTCTAAAATATTATGAAGAGGATCAACCCGTTCCAACCCTTTTTACAAAGAAATGGTTCTTTAAAAAGCTGTATAATCCGTTGATAAAGACAATGTTTACAATAAAATGTAGAGAAAGAAATGGAATAGATGAAACACTCGGGAACATCCCCTACCTGACGATTCTCCGTCATTTTTTAATAGACCAATGTTTATTATTTGATGATACCAGTTATGTGGTTGATAATATCGATCTGAAGAAGAGAATCATATATGTAATCCCAGGGCCTCCTGAAAAGTCGTATTACAACAATGACATTGGAAAATCAATGGTTAGGTCAGAAATCATATGTATAAATCAGACACAGACATTAGCACTGGTTGATGTGAAAATCAGGTATTTCCTCGATGATAGTCCAGAGGAACGATGGTTACCCCCATGGGAAGAGACTCATTCTGCAGTGTTTATTCATAAGACCTACCAATTAACGATAAATGATAGTGAAAAAAATGCTCAACAATCAATGATTGATGTAATTGATGTAATTAAAACGAAATTGTTAGAAGAACTCAATATTGATGGATCTGAAATAAAACTACTCGAATTTGATGACCCTGTATTAGGTCTTGGATACCTAGTTCTTGATCAGACTAATGTGGGATTAGCACAGCTGGTTTATGATTATCTAGAAGTAGAAGAAGTAGAAGTTCAATCCAAAAGGGAAAACATCGAACCACCAAAACTCAAACCAATACTTAAAGGCTGGCGGTTCAAAAAGTTCCTAGCAAAACAATATCTATCTACAATCGCTTTTATAGCAGATTTACACTTGGATGGTTCTCCTTTCTCTATTAATGGACAAGAAGTAGATTTTAACGAGTTTTGGCATTCTCTAATTGATCAGTTGAAGCAATCAGTGAAGATGTTGGTCTTCCTTGGAGATACCTTAGATTGGATCGGTACAACTGATGAGGAATATATCAGAGCACGTGAATATTTACATCAAATTTTTGAAATTCTTGAGTTTCATGGTATGTTGCATAGAGTTGTGTTCATTTTGGGCAATCACGATTATGCACCAGGGTTGTTTACATGGAGAAGGAAGATTAAAGTTCTTCCGAAGCATGATTTGCCATTGAATGAGGCATTATTTGCACGAATAGTTCATGGTGATAACAAAGGTATGGAGAATATCCCAAGAAAAGATAAGTTTACCGATGATGATATAAAATATATTAGGGAGAGAAACAATGAACCGATTAATTGTATCTTGATCATGGGTCATGGTCACACGGATTACTGTAATTCAAAAGAAAAAACGATGATGGTTCCGTCTATGAAACAGCATTTTCAGTATCTTAGTTCTTCTCAACAAACCAATCGAGGGTGGATGGGACTATTAGGATTTGGAACTAAGTTGAAACCTAACATGTGGGATATTGCCATTGTCAAGTGAGGATAAATATCCATTGAAGGTTCTGCATTAAAACGGCAACTTATGTTTTATCTCATATTTCTTCTGAATACTGACCTATTCAACAAGGTATAATTCACGTCAATTTTCAAAGTAAAGAAACGGTTCTTCCTGTTCTCTCGCAATGAATTCAAAATAATTCGATAGAAGGGGTTTCTTTTCTAGGAATTGTTGTGGAAATTCTCTTCTTGCCATAAAATCAGTAATTGGTGCCTCTGAATGTAAATAATAAATTAGACCGAAATGAGGCAACGCTTCTTCTACAGAATTGTTAGCTAAATATTGAATTGACTTTAGAAGTTTAGAAAAGTCCTTTTTAACTTCAGGTTCTTTAGCTCTTTGGAGATTCTTTTTTTGATCTGAAAACAAATAATTATAGATAGTAACCTTTAATTCTACAAGCATTAAGAGTTTCATCTCTTTATTCTGCTTGCAAAATATCCCTAAATCATGAGGTTTTTTAAGAATCCTTACCTCAGGAATTAATAAAATGTCTCCTCCTTTCCAGATTGTGCTTATGTGGTACATCAGTCTCCATCGAAAAAAAGCTTCAGGACCGAACCTATACTTATCTCTAAGAGCTTGACCTCCATCCAGCTGTTGAATATCAAGAAAGGTTTTCTCGAGAGCTAATTTTATAGCGTTCCTCATTTGACTCAACTTCTTCACGATTGAATTTCATCCAAATATTTTTTGATGTTTTCATCCCTGTTTGTGTAATCAAGCAATGTAGATATCATTTCCTCTGTTATATAATCTGGATCCTCTATCCATCGGATAAAGGGAGTGATTTTGGTAAAATTTTCTTGTTCAATTATATCACATACTAATTTCATTATATTAAAAGTATGACGTTCCAATTTTTTTATCCATTTATCATCAATTTCTAGTTTGAAGTCCAAGAAGTCATGAGCACCATGAACTATTTTACTACGTAGATCATAGCCAATTTTCCAAAACCAGGGGTCACTAAAAGTGCTATCAGGATTTGCTTTGACCTGTAATAAGAATATTCTGCTAGTTAGAATTGGTCCTTTAAAGCCTGGCGATTCAGGTACAAAAATTGATTCCAATCCAGTAAAAATCTTTACAATTTTAATATCAGGATCAGGATCAGCGATTGCGTCTCCAACCCATCGAAAGGCACGCGATATTCTGTTTGATAGTTTTGATTTTCTCTCTATAATATGGGGAATGGCTGTAGCCAAATAAGATGATAGCTGATTGCAAAAATTGCTAGGAATACGTAAGCCAAAATAATGGTCTAGTTCTGCGGTAAAATAAGAATTATTATCATTTTTACGCACTGTAATACATTGACGAGCTGGATTCCAATCGCATCCGATCGATGAGCTACTGTATCCTGTAAAACAACGTATCATTTCCAAATAATCTCTATAAATACGTTCACCTTTGAACTTAGCCGATTTATGGCTATTAGCCCAAAGTGAAAGAATTATACAGGGTTTTTTCCCATCATTTTCATTTTTAATAAAGGGATGTTCTAAATTATATTGATTACTCACAGATTTCAATGTATCAATCCTAATTTTTTCAGTGTAAGGAAGCTTACAATCAAGAGCTAGTCTTCCTCCTATTACAAAGATTGAGATATATTCTTCTAATGGTATAAGAATTTTCTTGTAAAAATCTTGTAGTTCCATTTCAATATCATAACTGATATTAGATCTGTCTTTTTCCAAAATATCAAAAATAAGATTATCAAGTTCATTACCAACTTCTTTCATGAATTTTTGATCTGATACAGGTGGGCTTTCAACTGCTATATGTTCTACTCTTGGCTCTTTTGCCAATTCCCATAAAATCAGCTTTTGACGCTTGTTCATTTCCCTCCACCTATATAAAGCTGGAAAATCATGAGGTCTTTTACCCATTTTATAAGCTTCTAAAGTTAATTTTCGTGTGTCAACTTTAAATCCTTCTGAATGTTGGTTTTTTGGGGGGGATTTTTGCAAATCAACTGCTAATAATATATAATCCCTTACCATTTGATGTAAATTTTTATTTCTAAACTTAAATTTGCTCACTGCTCTACTCTCCAAATACTACAATCTAGATCCATTGGTAATAATAATAATTCATGCGTTTTTATGTAAGAATATTTTTTTCACACTCAAGATATTCCCACTCTTTCTTACACAATAGCTAAAATTCTTGATCAATACCAATTTAAGATTTTTCATCCTTCTCTTCCATTGTAGATCTAAAGATTAAAAACCAAATACACAATTTTTTTTCCCTCCACAACAATTATAATGATAATTTACTAGAGGATGAGCATGATCAATGACTTCTATATCTTTATTCAATATCAGCTTAGAAATTAGAGTGAATTTACTTAAATCAGTTAAATTTTTATTTAGTAGAAATTGTTAAATACTTTTATAAAGCCGATTAATTAGATCTGAGTTTATTAAAAGTAATTGATGAAAATCTAGATTTGGATTTCGCTTAAAGATCAAGTAACTGGTTTTCTGTATCCAAAACATATTGATAAGGGTTAAGAAATTCGCAAAAATATCTTTAGCTTGGTGATCAAGAGAATCGAAACTAAAAATCAATGGTTTATAGTTCTTCAGTAAGAAGCTGATCCTTTCAGTGGAATCATCAAGCCAATCACAAGTATGAAGGCAATTATATAGATTTTCAACGTGTTTTTTATGCGCATCAGCAAAATTCAAGTTTTGATGGTTATACCTGATCGGGAAGCTTAAAATTTTTTGATAAACCAGTTTTTTTCTTAGCTGCTTAGTGATTTGAGGCCATGGAGCATAATAAATTAAATTGTCGTCATCAAATTGAATATTAAAATGATCGAAATGAAGGTCACCAGAGAAACTATACTCCGTTAGGATTATTCGTGAAATGAGCCTTCCAACTTCTTCAAGATCGAGATGACCCGCCCGACCTGGTTTATCTTCAGATATGTGACTAAAAATAGGATAAGTATCAAAACCAAAACCAATTCTTGCATTCCAAAGGCGAAGCTTATATCTAAGAGTACGATTAATTGTATTAAGTGCAGCATCATAAGGAGTATATCCACCTTGAAAGTCAATGCCACGTTTTGGATGTTTCCAAATCCGTCGTGCCACAGTTCTTCCATAGTTTTGAGAAAGTAATTCAGGATTAAGTGTACGGACTAGAGATCTTATACCTTCAGCAAAGGGTCGAAACATCCAAGCTTCAAATGCTGCTTGGGCTTTCAGTGGATAGATATTTGGTTGAAAATATTGCAATAAACGGTTTGGACTGTTGAGAAGTAACCAATTAGTCCGAAGTAACAATTTCGTTGCAATTTTTTCTTGATTCTCTTTCTGTGCAAGGTGAATAACATATGCAGTTGCTCGTAGTACCGAGATTAGTAAACCTAACATGTGAATGGTTCTTAAAACAGGACGAACACCTGGAAGTTCCAATACTTCTGGAATAAAATCATCTGGTTTTTTCTTTATACCTTTGCAAGAAGAATAAATAACTTCAATACCCCAGTAAGCTAGTATTTTGTTTAAACGTGGCTTTCCCACATTATACACGGACGAAATTTGGTTGAGTAAGTAAGTTTCTAGGGTTTGTTTGTGATATCGTTTAATAGAAAGGAATGACTCTCTATTTTGAGTTAATTCGACATTCGCCCTATCTTTTGGGGATAAACCAAGATTGTACCTTCGGTAATTCAGTTTAATCTGATCAAATGCTCTAATTTTTTTAAGTAGATTCACTTCAAGTTTCTGAGTATCTATATAAGATAAAGTGGATAAATTAGAATAATTACCCTTCCCATTAGGTCTAAAGACTCCTAAGTGGTTTTCCATTCCATAATCCAGTAGGTCATTCTCTCGAATGTATATATACTCCGAAGTTGTTTTGATTTCATGGATAGGGGGATCAATTGTTTGAATGTATCTTTGTTTTTCTGGTATGTCTAATTCACTTAATCTTCGTAACCTATCTGTTGGTGAATAATACTTGGAAGAAAATAATGTTAGATCGTGACCTATTGTATGATTAGGAGTGAGTTGAAGTTTAAGAGTTTTAGCTTTAGTTTTCGAATCGAATATCAATTGATATTCCGTTTCACAAGAACAGGTTAAAATATCGTTCAATTGTAGAGCTGGTAATGGTTCATGGCAATGATAACAATAATGAGGAAGTAAACCGTTAATTTTTATCTGAACACTTTCTTTTGGTCGCCAGAAAGGACAAGCAACCATATTTGAAAAAATAGTCTCGATTCTATCCTCACAGACAGGAGGAATTTCTTCTCCCGAAAGAAGTAATTGCTGGATTAAGATACAATCTTTCTTTCTTCTTTTCTCAAAATACTTACAATCACTACATTGGTAGTCCAAATACTGAAAATGTATACTTGGGCACTTAGCGGCTTTTAAATGAGTGAAAACCAGTATAAGACTAGCTTTATTTGGTTTTAAATACACATATTTAATTTTTAGTAATTTTCTTAATCGTTTAATCTCCTCAATAGCGAGTTTCTTATGCCTTGGTATAAGCTTATTTTTTAGGATGGTCTGAGTTCTTTTGGTTAATGAATGTGCAAAAATCCGCTTTATTGTTCGTATGTAACTGGAAACCGTAATTTCTGTTGATTCTTTAATAGCTAATCTGGCGTAATATCGAACTGGAAAAAAAAGCTGATGATGGATTGGTACCTTCTGATCTTTCAACCTCCTTTCCCAAGCTAGAATATCGCTTAAAACTTGAAGAAGAGCTTTTCCCCAATATGGGAACCTTCTTTTAGACAATTTTTTTGATCTTTTACCAACGAGATTGTTAAAGTGTGAGGGAATAGATTTGGATATCTGAGGATACTGATTAAGGTAATTAATAATGAAATCTGTTGCATCTTCTTGGATTTCTTTAGAAAGTGCGTCCACTCCCAATGTATCAAAGATTACATCTTGGAATTCTACCCACACCGCAGTTTTAAATCCCTCAGCTTTTAATGTTTCAATGAGCCACGCAGAACATGTAAGATAATACTTTTCAAAAAAATCTTCAGGGATTGGTAGAGTTAAAGTACGGTCAAATAGCTGTGGAAACTCTTTTTTCATATAATCAAGAAAATATGTGATTAAGATATCTTGTTGCAGTAAAAAGCGACCAAGTGGAGATATTTGGAAATGTTGATGATGCATTAAACCTGCAAGGCGTAGAATCTTAATTAAGGAAGAATCTTCTTGAAGAATCTTTGAGTTATTTGAAACTACAACCTGGGGGAACCAAAAATTAGTAACTTGGTGATAGAAATCTACCTTCCTCGTTCTTTTTTGGCATGCCAGTAAAGCTTTAAGAATCAATAATTCTTGTTGTTGGGCTTTAATGGAAGTGAGAGTCGCTAAACGCCACGGAATACTTGGTTTATCATGAAGAAAAGAAATTCCCTTTTCTTCTAATAAAAACGGTTGAATTACAATACATGGTAAGGCATTAAAATAAGATTGACTTAGATGGAGGTTATTAATAAACCTCTTCAAATAGTTAGAAATGTTATCGGATGTTAGTTCATCTCCAAAATCCAAAATGATAGTATTGATGTCATTGAATTCATGTTTCGAAAATTGATGGAGGGTTTCAATAGAACAGAATTTTGGGGGAGTTAATTGGATTTGTGCTATTTTATCCGAAAATTTCTCTTTTTCATATTCTTTCCAAGATTCCTTTTCGAAAAAATCACTCACAACGAGCAGGTTTTCATTTAGAGATAGTCGATATTCAATTAAAAGTGCAAGAATTAGTTGGCGAAGATGATGCCAGCTTGATCTCAGGAATTGCTTCTTTTGAATAGAAAGGATGGCATATTCTTTGGTCTCTATTGAAGTGGCATACATAAGTCGACTAAAATCTATCGAACTTTTCAACTCCTGAACTGCATGGTTAATCAGATCAGGATAGTTCGATGGCTCTTTTTGCAACTCTTCGAGGATATCTCTAATAGTATAATATTGAAATATCGCTTGATTTGGAACTGAGGGAATATTATTCTGAATGAAATCTAACTTTTTATCTAAAAATTTAGCAAACCATGAATAGAATGTTTGGATGTTATGAGTTTGAGTTAGTAAGAGATAACCACAATTTTTCGAGAGATAATGAATGAAATCGAAAAGTTGCACTAAATCTGATGTCTGACGACAGAATTGGTCACAATTAATCAAAACAATGCACGTAGGCCTATCCTCAAGGTCAATAAATTGAAATAAATCCGAGGCTTGGTTATAAGGGACTCCCATAAACTGGATTAAACGATCATGGTATTCATAAAATTCAAAAAAGGTAACTGGCAACGATTTATAAGAATTAATCAGCTTTTCTTGAATTTTGCGTCGCTTTGAGATAAGAAAAGGGGAAATTATTGTTTTTTGAGCAATGGTGAGACCAGAAATTAATTCCTTCTCAAAAACAGAGGAGACAAGGTCACTTTCTTTCTGGAAATGAAAAATAAGAAAACGATCATAAATGGCTGAATGTTGATGAATAAAATTCTTTAAACGCGATAAAAGAGAAGAATAGTCGGGAGAAATGATAATTTCGAAGTTTTCTGAAATTTTTGGCAATAAATCAAAATTGGGGGTAATAGATAAATTTTCATTCATTTTCAAACGTACTTCCCATAGAAAGCAGGATTTGACCAAAAAGGGGAAAATACAAGCCCTTTGCTTTTCAAACACTTATATGCTATAATATTATTTGTATTAATTGAACTTTATTGGTGATAAATATTATGAATTCAGTATCAAATAAAAAATTTTCCTCTGTTTCCTCACGTACAACTCCCCAAGAATTTAAACTCAATCAAATTTTCCTAAAAGAGAATATACCTTTTCAATTTCAGAAGATTTTCTCTTTTAGTGATCATTACTATATTGTAGATTTTTTTATCGATCATTCCATCATCTTGGAGTGTAGTTACACCCAATCATTCTCCCATCACATAGCTCTTCGTCATAAAGCCAAATTGCTTGAGTCTAAGTTTTCAAACCTAAAGTCAAATTATATGTATCCCATTTGGGTACTATTTGAATCTGAACGACTTATTACAACTAGGTTTATTCAGACATTAAAACGATTTATGCCTTCTGTTGATCAAATCTTCACATCGATTCTAGAGCTTCGAGAAAAAATACAGGTTGAGCTTGGTATTATTAGAAATTGTGAGCTAAGAATATCCAATCTACATACTCTAAATCGTGAATATTCATCATTTAACAAACTTAAATCAATTGATTCCAATTTTTTTATTAAAAATCGTGATTTCCCTATGCATGATGTTGTTAATCAAAATTCTTTTGCTCAAAAAAAAATTATTGGTCAATTTAACTATAACACTTCTCTTTTCCACGATGTAAATGAGGTTAATATTTATTCACAGAGATCGAACTTAATATTTCAAAGTCTGAATCATCAAATGGAGATTGATCCTATATTTTTAGATGGAGGGATAAAAAAATGACACTACAACATATATATTCGCATTACTTTGAATGCTCATTTGTTTTGACAAATTGGGTTTCTGGCACTGATTTAATGAATGAATTCCTTAACACAATCGAATCTCGAGTTTCTTCTCTTAGTAAAATACACTATTGGAAGAAAACAAATCTAATCATCCCCAAACCAACTTTAAGTTCAGCTGAAATCTTCGTATTTTGGGTACATGAAACAATTATTGATAAAGTGCTTCAACTTCCAGGTGTACGAGGAGGTTTCAAAGTAAAAAGTGATTATACATCTTTACCTGACAGTTCTGTATATAAAGGGAAAAAACAGTCTCCACGACCACGTAGAGTTTTGTTAGACGTAGGAAGCGATACATTAAACGTAATTCAACATCTAAAAAAACTTGGATTAGAAGTAGAGCAATTATGGACTCATGTAATGGATCTTCTACATTATGAAATTATTGAGATTTGTACATCTCAATATATTGATATATTAGTAACAACCAATCCACGTTTATTGATGCCTCCTGAGGAATGGATTGATTACCTTTTACCTCATAGAACGAGAATAATCGTTGTTTCAGAAGAAATTAAGAATACTCCTGTAGAATTCGCAAAGGTTATCTTTAAACATGCTCATTCTAAAAGGAAATTCAAGACTCAAAATCATCAGTATTGTTATTTATTGAATTCAAAGCAGGAGGGGATATAAATGAAGGTAATTGAGCTCATTAATCCCTCAAAAATATTGAGAGTTTATTGTTATACACCTATCAGTAAACCACTTAATGGATCAATCCCAAGGAGTAATACATCTCACTTTCTTAGGTTATGTCCCGTTGAATATACTTATAAAAACGGTAAAGAAGAAAAAATAGCGAAGACAGAAACTTATCTCATAAAGGGAATTCGGGGAGCGGTTCGTCATCAAGTGATGAAACTCTGTCATTCTCATGGACTAGAAGTTTGTCATACTAGTGATAAAGAAACAGATAAACATGGGAATCAACTTTTACCTAAGGGATTTCATCTAATAGGGTCATGCAAGAATACTGATGAATGTATTATACATCAGGTTTTTGGCTCAAAAAGATCCACTAGCTTAATTTCTGTTTATGCTGATCCAATTACCTCAATTAATCATGCTACAGCAAGAATTTCGCAAAATTTGCAAAATGTACAAATTGCTACAGAACATCGAATGGTTCAATCGTATGATGGTAATTCCATTCAGGATTTCGGAGAGCGTTATTTTTCTGGAGAATTTTATTTTGAAATAGATGTAACTCAATGTGAAAAATCACAACTTGGAATGCTTATCGAAGCGATCATGAATTTACATAAATTGGGAGGAGGATTCAATAGTGGGTATGGTCATATCAGAATTCAGAAATTCCAACTCCTCTACCGTTCGATTGCTAGAAATCCCGAGTGGGATGGTGATGGATTTATCGTTAAGGAGACAGTCAAAGAGAAAGTTAGAAAAAAAGAAGTATTGACGTCTTTAAAATCATGGAAAGAATATCTGAAGGAGTCATCTAAGTGCAATTAATACTTCATGGAAAATTTATAACTCCTTTGATTACTAAACGTACTACATTCAAGATTAAAGGATGTAATACAAAATTCTCCCAACCACGGAGACGAATTTATAGTAAAATTCATTCAACCAAACCGATGTTCCCGTATGCTTTGATTTGTTATTTAGGTGAATTCGAACTCAGCTATTCATATTCATCTAAAAACCGAGCTAATAAGAAAATACACGAATTGTTGAGAATAAAATCTATTGGGAGATATTCCTCTGAAGGGCTAGGAAAAATTCAATGGATAAAAGGGGAACTTCATCCTTCATCTACAAGGTCTGAAAATAAAAAACAAAGAAATTCACGAAGAGTACGAATACGTAAAGGATTACCGCATAATCTCCCTACTAAAATACAACAGTTGATCCGTTATGCGTTGTTGCATGACTTTGTTCACACACCTAGACATAAATCTAAGATATACATTGAACCATTATTCGATGATGGAGAATTTATTACCCTGTTACGACAACATCACGATAACTCAAATAATGTGTTAATTCAAACGTTTCAGAAATATGATAGAATAGCTGCAAGCATTACACGAAAGATCCGATCACCAAGAACAACTCGGTATAATTGGTATTCAACTCAGAATATTGATTTTATTGAATTATGTCGGAATATAAAGGAGGTGGTTCCAAATATCTGGAAACTATACAAATATATATATGAGAGTAAAGCATTAACATGCATAAGTGAAGCACTAGAATATGGACATACTTCCCTGCGAAATCATCTACTGATAATCGCAAATTTAATAGTGCAGGACTTCCAACAAAATCGAATAGAAGTAAACCTGTGCTCTGAATGAGTTAGAATGCCGTTGATTGGTTAAATGAAAATAGAAGGGTTGGATAACCAATCGAAAAAGGTTTCTGCTTAAACCCCCCGAATGATCTAAAACGGAGGAATCCTTAATAAGATGAAATGGACAGACAAAGAAGCTCCGAAATCAGCAATGGCGACTTTGAATCTGGTATCAGGTATTACTCTTTGGGAGGAGATGGTTCGAGATCGTAGGGAATTCTGTCTTAATAAATGTCAAAATAATAAAGTTGTTAATATGCTTCGTCCTAAATGCACAGATCGACGTTATCTAGATGTATTATTACTAAAGAAGGAAACTAAAAAGAATATGCCCATGTTTTGTTATTCTCAGAGGGTAAAAGGATTAATTCGATCTTTTCAAGAAGGTGAAATGCTTCTTCCTGATGTTTATGTCTACATTGATGATTATTGGAAAATTGTTCACGAGAAACAAACGAAACCTCTACGCTCTGCTTCTGATTTTTTAAAAAGAACGTTGATCAAAGGAAAAGAAGTGTTACCCATGGGTAGTCAAGATCAACTTAGTGAAACACATTTCCTGAGAGATCAACTATTCCTTCTTTGGCCTAAACTAGATTTATGTCTTGTTAACGCTCAAGAAACTAGCATTCATAGTTTAAAAATGTTTAGTTCGATTACTGAAGCATTAACAGAATCTTATGGTTTAGAACTAAGTATGGATATTGAAGGTAGCTTCATTGAACTAATATTTCAAAATTTATCATTGAAAGATACTGTAGTAGTTGAGCAAGAGCTTCAGCGTAGTCCTGCTTTTACTGGATTTTCTGGAACAGAAATTTGGGCTGAAATTCAATTACCAACAGGTCTTGAAGGGGATGAAGAGGTTGATTTTAAGGTGAAGGATCTCCATTTCATTTTCAAAACAGTAGCTAAAATTATGGAAATTTCAGACGCTGAAGAAGAAGATGTAAAACTAGAATCGCCTATAACTGAAATCACTGAAGTGATTACTGAAAAGAGTCGAGAATCAAAGCAAAAATAATCAAATATTTGATCTTAACCATTAATCCTCATTTGGAGCATTGAAATATTCTAAGACTTCCTGCATGGAAACTTGTTTTTGTTCACTTAGAATGCGTGCCATTGCCATTGCTGCTTCCTTCCATGGTTCATCTATACCGTCCTGAAACTGTAGTTTTTTTATTTTCTTTCGTCCAGCCATTAATTCCTGTTTAAGTTCCTTTACTTCCAATTCGAGCTGGTTAGTATATGTTTTCATGCCTTTTTGACTAGATGCTTTTTTCTCTGCAATAAAAGATTTCCAATATACATTCATCCTTCCCATTTTTTTTTGTTGTAACTCTCCTGCTTGTACTAATTGATCTAGTTCATTTTTTTTGACAGAAAAACCTTTCTTTGCTAATTCTGAAAAAATAAAGGGTTCATTAAAGGATAAAATTTCTTCTTTTGTCATGAGTTTTCCCATTTATCGTTTTTTATATGATACGATTGAGAATAGAAATTAAGAGTTGTTGGAATGGTTATTTTTTTTCTTTTCTTTATTTTTTGTAGGAAGAATCAATTATTTGAGTTAACACTATAGCTAGGTAAAATCGCTATACTTTCATTATAGAGTTTTCAATGGAAATATCCTAGGAGTTATTTGTATTAAATGTTTTCGATCCGCAAAAAAGATGGATTAGCAAGAATAGGGGAGATAATCACTAATAATGGTAAGATTTCAACACCTATTTTATTACCAGTAATCAATCCAAATAAACAAATGATTCATCCAAATGAAATGGTAAAATATGGAGCAGAAGCTTTCATAACAAATGCATATCTTTTATTTAAAAACTCTATCAATAAAGAAAAAGCATTTAAAGAAGGATTACATAAATTTATAGATTTTTCTGGCCCTCTTATGACTGATTCAGGAGCATTCCAATTAATGGAATACGGAGAAGTCTCGGTTACTAATCAACAAATCACTCAATTTCAGGAAAAGATTGGAAGTGATATTGGTGTTTTTCTTGACTGTCCCACTAAAGAGGGATCCTATGATGACTTTAATTTAGCTTTAGATGAGACTATTCGAAGAGCGGATGAGCATATAGAAATACGGGATCCAAAAAATCCAATTTTATGGGCAGGACCAATTCAGGGAGGTAAGTATCTAGACCTTATCAAGAAATCTTGTGTTGAAATGGAGAAAAAGGAATTCAATGTTCATCCGATAGGTTCAGTAGTACCCCTAATGGAAAATTATGACTATCAAAATGTAGTAAAAATAATAATTACTGCTAAACATTATCTACCCTTAAATCGTCCAGTTCACCTATTTGGAGCTGGACATCCAATGTTTTTTGCTATTGCGTCATATTTTGGCGTAGACATGTTTGATTCTGCTGCTTACATTTTATATGCTAAAAAAGATAGGTACATCACAGTTTTTGGAACTGATTATTTAGAAAATCTACAGTTTTTTCCTTGTACATGTGAAATTTGTAATTCTCATTCTGTTCAAGAAATAAAGAGATTAGATAAAGAAACCCGTACGGAACTCATTGCAAAACATAATCTTATTGTAAGTTTAGGTGAAATAAGAAGAATTAAACAAGCAATTATTGAAGGAAGACTTGGAGAATTAGTTCTATCAAGAATTATGAATCATCCTTCATTGGGTAAACTAAAAAATATTATATTCAACCCTTCTAATTCTGATTTCATTGAACCATTTGAACTTAAATCAAAGCTAAGATCAATATTAATAACTGATCCTATTTTGGCTGAACAACCACTGATTCTGAGGTACAAACAGAGAATTATGGATAGATTTTATTCATGGAATTCTAAACTGGTGCTCGGTCATGAATTTCAAAAATTACCATCTACTCAATCATATCAAGTCGTAAAAGTTTCTCCTCTCTTTGGTGTAATACCTGATGAATTAATTGGAGTTTTTCCCTTGGTTCAGCACGAAAGGATTCCAATGTTATTCTCTAGTGAAATGAAAGACTATATCAATAAATTTATAGAAACATATAAACCAAAATTCAAACAGATCGTGGTACATCCTTCTCTTGATCTTGATCTAAAAATTTTAGAAGAATTTGAAATATTTAAAGGCTTTAGAGATACTGAAAGAGCGGAAAGGCGGCACAACCTCTATGCTATGATTGATTATCAGTTTGGAAAAGGAGTTCACAAAATTCTCAATCGTAAGGATATTACTGTAGATCGTTCGAGAAGAACCGGGATTTTTCGTAGGTTTTCTGACGATATTGGGTTACTAGGTACCTTTCGCGCTTCTGATTTCACAATTGTTCCAACTTCAAGATTTGCTAATCTTCTTTATGAGAATTTTTCACCCCCCAAATTTAGAGTAATTGCAGATAATGAAAGTATACCATATGTCATTAAAAATAAGGATCTATTAGCCAAGTTTGTTAAAAATGTAGATTTTGAAATCCGTTGTGGTGATGAAGTTTTGATTACAGATGAAGATGATAAATTCATTAATTTTGGAAAAGCAGTACTTTCAGCTCCAGAAATGATGGCATTTGATCGTGGAGTGGCAGTACGAGTAAGACATTAGAATTTATTGATTTTAGTCCTCATTTTCAACCAGTACTGAAAATTTATAAACATACTATGTGAATTTCTAACAGAAAGAAAAGGGAATTACACTTATTTTGCCTAGAAAAAGATTACGTAAGACATTGCTAGAAATTTCTAATCAGCCAGAGCTCTGGATATTTAGCAATCTACTTATGGAGGAATGGGTGACAAATGACGTTTTAAATAAACCTTATTTTGAAAAAAAGTCACTATTCCAATTTCCTTACCGCAAGGGACTACTATTTTTAAATTTGAAACGGAAGGTACTCAGGGACAGGTGATTTCAGTATCTATCGTTCACGAATCAGAAATACAATTATTCCAATTGATAAATCCAGATAAATTTAATGAATTTCGCCAGAAAGTGTTGGAATATGTAAAAGAAATATATCCAAACAATTTCGATTATTATAGTTACTTAAAACCATTTTATGCTCCCAAAATGCGAGAATTTGGTATTAATAATATTCTTGGAATTAAAACAGAAGTTAAAGATTTAGCCAATCACAGAGTAAAATCACGTGTACTTCAAAGGTTTCCCGATCCAATTCAAGGATATGAGGTACCTGAACATTGGCAAGTGAACAAAAACTTAGCAGTCCTTAAAACCGAAAAAATAGAACAACGAAAAACAGTAATAGAACTTCGTTCAAAAATCTGTGATCGTTTAGCCAAACATGCTGTAATTGAAGGTTTAAGATGTGCTATTATAGCATTGAAACATTATGCGTCTCTTCTTGATGATTTAACAACAGATACACGTATCAATTCTTTAATGGAATATCAAACGATCGCTGATAGTCTTTATCAACTTGGTGAGTATCAAAATGCAGCAATCTTCTATTCAAAATGTCTTTCTAGCACTTCTTCTGATGATAAAGATAGTACTAACCGTATTTTATCCATTTTAAGATCCTCTATTCAACAAATGGAACCTCAGGAATTCTTAGAATACGCACTTTTTGCTGCAAAAGTCGCAAGAAGTCATAGAGACGAATAAAAATCCGAATGAATATCGATCAATATTTTTCGATAGATAAAACTGCTGAATTATTGAAGAAAATAAATGGAGGGATACTAGAGAGTATCCATTCTTTTTGAAAAATAAGCGGGTAAATCGCTATTAGATCCATCGGAGAGAAGGTGTTGTAATAGATCATATTTCAAGATCTCTTTTCCATAGAAAATTTCCCCATATTTACAATTAGCTAATGATCCAAAAAAACGTCCCATACCTTCAATCCAATCAATAATAGGGGGACTATACGATGGATGAGCCTTAAATTGTGATTTATAAGCTAATAGAGCTTGTTTTTTAGCATTAAAATGTTCACTAATATCAACAATGAACTGTAAAGGTTGTATTGTTGAAATTAATTCTCGAGCAGTATAGTAGTAAAATACATGATCAATTCTCCAAGAAGAAAGCCCATCAAAGCGGTGATCCCATTTTGATAATCTGCTATAGAACACTGCAGCGTCAAAAATAAGTTGACTTTGATAATGATCTGGGGAAGCACCTGGAGTCATTCCCTGCATTCCAATGACTATTTTCGGTTGTGTTTTACGAAAAGCTTTTGCTAATATTAATCTCGATTCTATATTGTCCATTAACCGACGATTTGGTAAATTTAATAAAATCCTTTTGATTCCTAAAGCTTCTGCAGCAATTTGAGATTCTTTAATCCGAATCTCAGGGTTATCATTAAATGGTGTTGGTTCACCATCTGTTAAATCAATAATACCTACACGGAAACCAAGTTCAGCAAGTTTGGCTAAAGTTCCTCCACAGCCTATTTCAGCATCATCTGGATGCGGAGAAACAGCAATTAAATCGAAATTTTCTGTCATTTTAGTATCCAGCTTTTAACCTCATTTTCTTGGTCTGTCAGTAGTTTACTATCATATATTTATTGGTGAAAAGCATCATATAAGTTTAAAGTTTGAGTTATAATTTTCTTGACTAACCCTAATGACAGTTTGGTTCAATATTTAAGAATAAAAAATTAAATTACAAGATAATAGATAATTTCAATACCCTTTTTAATTACTTAAATAATATTGAAGTAGACGTATTTAGAATCATGCAACAATATAGTTTTTAAGGCTTCGGGCGTGTACAATGAAAAAATAGCCTGAGAGAATGTTGTAGAGAAAACA
>JAUUVJ010000187.1 GCA_030589605.1 Candidatus Hodarchaeota archaeon
ACTTTCAGTTAACGGAGAGTGAACATCACTTAAAATAACAATTACACGAATTTTACTTCCTAATTCAGGATCTATTGTTGCTCCCCATATTATTTCAGCAGAATTATCAATTTCTGCCGCTATTTTCATTACTGCTTCTTCAGCATCTTTTAAAGCGAGGCCTTCGCCACCTGAAACACATATTAAGGCTTTTTTGGCGCTACTTATGTCTAAATCATCTAGGAGAGGATTTTTAAGCGATTCAAACACTGCCTCATCTACTTTCATATGTTGGTGGTCTGATTCCCCGAGTCCAATCATAGCCATACCTCCCTCGATTAAAATTTTACGAACATCTGCAAAATCTAGGTTAATCAATTGAGGTTTAGTTATTAATTCTGTAATTGCTCTGACTGCTCGTAGCAGTACTTCATCAGCAATTCGAAAAGCAGCCATCATGGTAATATCATCAGATAATTGAAGCAGTTTTTCATTAGGAACAACAATTACTGTATCTGAAGCCTCATAAAGTTTTTTTAACCCCATTCGTGCATTTTGATAGCGTTTGACACCTTCCATTTGAAATGGGAGGGTACAAATAGAGACAGTAAGAGCTCCTTTTTCTTTAGCTTGTTTGGCGATAATATGTGCGGCCCCGGTACCAGTACCTCCGCCCAGACCCGCTGTTATAAAAACCATGTTTGCTTGAATCATTGTTTTGATATCTTCAAGTGATTCTCGAGCAGCTGTTTCTCCAATTTCAGGGTCATTACCAGCACCAAATCCTCGTGAAGTGTCTTTTCCAATCAAAACTTTCTTATTAGCTCTTGTTGATAGTAAATGTTGCGCATCAGTGTTAACAGCGACACATTCGGCTTCTACTTCAGTATTCATAAGACGATAAACAGCATTATTACCTGCTCCCCCGACTCCAATAACTTGTACCTTCGGCAACCTTTCAGTAAGAATATCAGCTATTTCGCTATTAATTTTAGGTGGAGATGGGGTATATTGGGAGATACGTTCATGTTTAGGCTCACCTAAATTCTTAAATGAACCAGTATCATTTAAAGCATCTTTTAAAAGAGATTCCATTGGATGTTCCTTCTTTCATATCTTAAGATATTAACCGACAAAAAAAGATAAAGAAAAAGGTATCATCCTCATAGTATGAATAAATTTTGAGAATAAACCATCTTTATTCCTTGGCTTTATTTTCCCTGAACTTTCAAACATAAATCGTTACTGAAAATGGGTTCGGAGGGATTTGAACCCCCGGTTTCACAGGATTCAGGAAACGTCCTGAATCGTCTCGTGCACCCCAGGCACGGATCCTACCAAGCTAGACCACGAACCCAGATCATTCTTTCATTTGAAACTGTTGGAGACAAACCATTTTACTAAAACAGTCATATAAAGGTTTTAGGTTTAACTAAATCATGTATAAACTGCAAATAGTTTATTTTTTACTAGAAATAAAAACTTGTCCTTGGTTAGATTTTTTCATTAGAGGAAAAGTGGACAGAGTCTAATCTTTTCATCAGAAATAATTGTTTTCTCTTCAGAATACTTGATTCTTCTTTTATTCAGTAATATTACTTAAAAATTCAAAATAGACAGATTTATACACCAAATCCTTATTCTTGTTTAAATTGATTGCAATACTCTAGAAATATCAGAATTTGAGCGATTTATGATCGAACAAAGGATGGAAAAGAGAGCAAACTCCGTAATGTTTTTGAATACTTCAATTATTAATTTTGCTTTGAAACTAGATAAATATTGAAATATCGCTTTTTTTTTAAGAAATCTAAAAGGATAATAAAGGTTACGAGGAAGGAATGAATAGGCCGTAAAGAGTCGGAGACGATCAAATCAATTGGAATACCAACCTAAAATCTTACCTAAGCCTAAAAGTGCGTCAAAAAGCACTCTAAAAATGAGATCTTTGCAATTATTACCAGTAGGATACCCTCTACGTGCAGGTGAGGCAGCCCCCTTCTTAACTACTGATGATCCAACATTATTCCAGCATTATGCTAGAAGTCAATGGATGGGATTAATTGTAAAGAAAGGAAGTTTCTTATTTGATTCGTTACTATTTCCAGATTATGCATTCCGAGCGATATCAGTTGAAACTGATGGATCACAGATCACAAAAGATACAACAATCTCACTTTTCTCAGAACCATCATCTGATCCTCCAATAACTACATTGCTTGAAGATGTACAATTCTCAGATGTAATAGGTCAACAAAATGCTATAGATAAATGTATGATAATAGGGAGATTTTTAAGTGATTCTCGTTTACTAAGATCAAAATGGGCGCCTAAAAATGTTTTATTCTGGGGTCCACCTGGTAATGGCAAAACTATGATGGCAAAAGCTCTCTCTCATGAAACTGAGCATTCAATATTCTTAGTAAAAGCAAGTGACCTCTTAGGAGTATATGTTGGGGATGGTGCTCGGAAAATCAGAAATTTATATGCAGAAGCAAGGAAAGAATCCCCAGCTATTGTTTTTATTGATGAATTAGATGCCATAGCTTTAAAACGAAAATTTCAAGGTATTCGGGGAGATGTTATAGAATTAGTCAGTGCATTACTTGGAGAAATGGATGGTATCGAAAAAAATCAGGGAGTAGTAACAATAGGATCTACAAATCAACCTAAAATGCTTGATATTGCAATTTTGAGTCGTTTCGAGGAATTAATAGAATTTAAGATACCCAATGTAAAAGAAAGAGAACAAATCTTGATCAAATACGCTAACACGTCCCCTATTCCATTTATTGGAATTTTTTGGAGTCAGATAGTTCAAAAAACACAAGGTTGGTCTGGTAGAGAATTAAAGGACAAGTTAATAAAAAACGCTATTCATTACGCAATTCTTCATGAAAAGAGCGAGATTCATATGAATGATTTAGAAATTATCATAAAGAAGAATATAGATTTGTCAGAATCACTTCCTCATTACTCTTGAATTCATGGTTTAAAGATGGCTAAACGATATCACTCTTCAAGCAATTTTTTCTTTTTACTTTCAGGAGAAAACCCAGAACTTGCTGTTTTTGAATTTGAAAGTGTTCTATCAACTTTAGATGTTCAGATTGATATAGAAATAAGTCCAGATAATAGAATAATCGATTTTCATTTTATTGATCCTTTTAGCAAAGATTCAGCATTAGATGTTGTCATATCTATAATAAAACGAACTACAATGGCTCATTTTTGCTGCGAAAATCTTTTTCAGGTCTCTTTTTCCGCAACACTACCTGCATCATTTGAAAAATTAACTTCTATTTTTCAATCAACCTCAATTCGAGACTTAACTCCAGATTTATCTTTTTCTGTCATCACTAAACGGATTGGCGAACCTGTTGGATTATTTAAAAAACAAGAAATCACGCAGGATTTTTCTGCATTTCTAGGTTCAAAGATTCAAGAATTCAATTTTCGAAAAGTAGTAGATTTAGAGAATCCAGATGAAAAATTTATAGCAATTTTAAGTAAACATGGTGTCTGGTTTGGAAAATTCATTTTTCAATCCCTTAGAAATGAAGTTAGGCTTCGTACATCTCATAAGAGACCATTTTTTCATCCAAGTTCAATGAATCCAATATTACAAAGAACAATGGTAAATTTAGCTGCTTTAAAACCTGGTGAATGGTTGTTAGACCCGTTTTGTGGGACTGGGGGAGCCTTAATAGAATCATCTAGATTGGGAATTCAGAGTGTTGGAGTTGAAATTGATCGTAGAATGATTTGGGGGGCAGGCCAGAATTTAGTAAGAGATCATGATTTCAATGAAAAGACGCATTTAATATTTGGAGATGCAACTAAATTATGCTTTAAAACCAATTCATTTTCAGCAATTGTTACAGATCCTCCTTATGGAACAGCTGCATCAACACAAGGTTTAGATCTAATCGAACTATTGAAAAAAACTTTTAAGGAATTATATTCACTATTAAAACCAGGAAGTCGTGTTGTTTTCGCAGTTCCATCAGATTTAGATATTGAAGATCGAGTTGCTGAAATCCTAAAGGCCACATACAAAATTTTCTTTCACTATGTTCATAGATCCTTAACCAGAAAGATCCTTGTTTTTATATTGCAATAAATTTAAATGCTAAGAATTTTCATAAGTTAGTTCAGTTGTCAGATCTATCTATAGAGATTAAATGAAAAGACTGAGTTTGCAATAACTCCTATAACACAATAAAATCTCATATTCCTTTAGTTATGAGTCAATCACTAGATCGGATAAAAGGAATAAAAATGACATTATAGGTTAATCCTCCTTCCGAAAATGATAATCAGATAAAAAGAATTACTTCATAAAACCTAGTCTTTTAAAGGTATTCGACGATTAGAATTAATTGATATTTAACGAAGAGTGGTATGAAAGTACATACTTTTTTCGAATTTGGAATAACAAATCTGTTATTGAAATAACCCATTCGTATATCAGAGTTTAGTTTGTCCTTTTACAATACGGGAATACAGAAATGAGAAAAATAAAATCCGAAAAGATTGATGTAGACATGGATTTCGAGACTACAGCCGAAATTCCAATCCCATCAAGATTAGTTGACCAAGTTATCGGGCAAGATGGGCCTGTCGAAATTATAAAAAAAGCAGCTATTCAACGTCGAAATGTTCTCCTAATTGGGGATCCAGGTACAGGTAAATCAATGTTAGGCCAAGCATTGGCTGAATTATTACCAAGAGAAGAATTAGAAGATATTTTGTGCCTACCCAATCAAAATGATTCACATACACCGCGTATAATGACAGTTCCTGCAATTGAAGGACGAAAAATCGTTGATCACTATAAACAGGTAGCCAGAAAATCAGATCAGCAAAGGAGTATGTTATTACTGGGAATTCCAGCAATAATTATCATTCTTGCTTTGGTTTTAAGTGGAGGCGACCCAAATGTTATACTCATGGGTATTTTTGTAGGTTTAGTCGCATTTTTTGTTATTGGTCAATTTCGTAGTAGAAGAGAGAATTTAGTCCCAAAATTGTTGGTTGACAATTCTGAGAGAAATAACGCACCTTTTAATGATGCTACAGGAGCACATGCCGGAGCACTCTTAGGCGATGTACGTCATGACCCATTTCAATCTGGTGGATTAGGTACTCCAGCACACGATCGGGTTGAAGCTGGATTAATACATAAATCTCATAAAGGGGTTCTTTATATCGATGAAGTAGCCACTCTTAACCAAAAGACACAGCAGCAGTTACTTACTGCGATGCAAGATAGAATGTTATCTATAACTGGTCAATCAGAATTATCAAGCGGAGCAATGGTCCGAACAGAAGCGGTTCCTTGCGATTTTGTTTTAGTTGCTTCTGGAAATATAGACACAGTTAGAAGGATGCATCCTGCATTAAGATCACGTATACGTGGTTATGGTTATGAAATTGCTGTAAACCATTCAATGCCTGACACAATGGAGAATCGTAGAAAGTTAGTACGATTTACAGCACAAGAAATTACAAAAGATGGTAAAATTCCTCATTTTTCTCGTAGTGCTGTAATGGCAATCATTCTAGAAGCAAAAAAAAGAGCTGATCGAAAGAATCACCTTTCAATGAGACTTAGAGACTTAGGTGGATTGATTAGGGCTGCAGGTGATGTAGGTAGGGAAGAAGGAGTTGCTTTAGTCGAAGCTCGACACGTTATTGGATCACGTGACTTAGCTCGTTCATTAGAGAATCAAATTGCTGATAAACAAATTGAACGGAAAAAGGAGTACAAACTCTTCCAGACTGTCGGAAGTATTGTAGGTCGTGTAAATGGACTAGCAGTTTTATCTGATCCAACAGGAGGGGTGAGAGGTGGGCATATCACTCCAATAGAAGCTCAGGTTACTCCATCACAAGGAGCAGGAGGTCGAATTTTTGCTACTGGACAATTAAGAGTCGTGGCGAGGGAATCTGTTCAAAATGTTTCCGCTCGTATCAAAAAGCTTACTGGAAAAGAAATTTCTAATATGGATGTTCATATCCAATTCTTAGGCGTACATGGTATTGATGGAGACAGTGCAAGTGTTACTATTGCCACTGCGATTATGAGTGACTTAGAGAATATTCCAGTCCGTCAAGATTTAGCAATGACAGGTTCATTATCTGTACGTGGAACAGTTCTTCCTGTAGGAGGAATAACAGCAAAGATAGAAGGAGCTTATCAGGTTGGAATTAAAGAAGTCATAATTCCTGCAGCAAATTTGGAAGATATTGTACTTGATGAGAAAGTAAGCAAATCAATTCGTGTATCTCCAGTAGAGACATTAAATGATGTTTTTTCAATCGCATTGATCGGATGGGATAAGAAAAAGCGTGTTTCCGATTTTCCACATTCTTCTCAATCAGACAGCGGTTCTTCTAAAACACAAAAAACCGTACCATTTTCTGGATGACTATTTTTATTCATTCTTATCACGTATCAATTCTCGAAAAGGAAAACCTTTTGATAATGAATTTGAAGTAACGAAAGTAAAGTTATTTGATTCTTATCAGATAAGATGTAAATGAATTGATGGACCCGTGGCTTAGGTTGGATAGAGCGGCGGCCTTCTAAGTCGCAGATCAAAAGAGATATTCAAAAATCTCATTGAGCGCATGTCAGGGGTTCAAATCCCCTCGGGTCCGCCATTCAAAACACCGTATCTTCTAATAACTTTTAATAATGATAAAACTTTCTGGACTCGTAGCTCAGCATGGATAGAGCGTCTGCCTCCTATTTGAAACTTTTAATGATTTCAAGGAGTAAGCAGAAAGCCGAGGGTTCAAATTCAACAGTCATGAAGTCTGTTGATGAAATTCCCCCCGAGTCCGTCTTATCATAAGCAATAAATCTCCATTTTTTTCAACTATCATTTCAAGTGATATACAAGAATTATTGTTTTTTCTATAGCCGAACCCTTAGTTCAGCATGGATAGAGCGTTTGCCTCCGATTTATGTCTTTATTTCATCTCATGGATATAACAAAAGATCGTGGATTCAAATTCCCTTGGGGGTTCGTCTCTTTTAATAATAATAATTTTCGTTAAATAACCAGTTCTTATCGATGTAAAATAAAAGGAAAGAAACGGGTGAACAAAGGTAAAAAAATTGTCAATAGTTTAAGCTAAACTTTATTGGTAACAGAATTCAGGTTTTTCGTTATCCTTTTTTACCGAGGTACCAATCTTCATATTCTTTATGTCTTCTGCTCTTCTTTCTAAAATCATCCTCTTCTTTATCAATTTGGGCTTCAATTAACTGATTTTTTACACGATCATGATATCTTTCATATTCACGTCGTCTAAGTGCAAGGCCACAAACGGTACAGATATAGAAAGGAGATTCCCATTTAGCTTTTCCATGACACTCTGGACATTGACCCATACTTATCATCTCACCAAGAAGGTGAAAGCTGAAACTTATTTGTAGCATTTATCTGCTTACTTAAGCATTTTAAATAATTATTGAATTACTTTTCTTTCAATTTCTAGAAAAAGGTCAATAGTAGTGTTTAAGTTTTTTCATTCGATAACAGGCGGGATTTTTTTTAAATTACTTGATGAAATCTTGGAGCATAAAGTCGAAAGAATCCTTATAACCTACAAAGATCGTCTTAGTCGGGTTGGTTTTGG
>JAUUVJ010000113.1 GCA_030589605.1 Candidatus Hodarchaeota archaeon
CACTTGCTATTTCGTGAATCAATCCTATTTCATATCCTTTTGAAGCATCAAATCGCTCTCCTGTTAAAAAAAACCGTGATGTATTTGAATAACCATTTTTCGGAATAACATAAGGGCTGATTACAGCAGGCATTATTCCTAAATTCACTTCAGAAAATGCCATTTTAGCCTTTTTTATCGCAATCACAATATCACAAACAGATATAAATCAGATTCCGCCACCAAATCACGCACCGTTTATTTTTCCAATAATAGGCTTCGGTGTTGTGTAAATAGTATGAAATAACTGTTCTAATCTAAACGCATCATCATGATTTTCTTCATAGCTAAAATCTTTACTCGATTCCATATAATTTAAGTCAGCACCAGCTGAAAATGATTTTCCTGCTCCTGTAAGAATTATAGCCCGAATATTTTGATCATTTCCTAAATATTTGAATGCAGTGGTTAATTCTTCAATCATATTTGGATTAAATGCATTATGGACCTCAGGCCGATTTAATATTATGGTAGCTACATGATCTACTTCTTTTATAACGATTGTTTCATATGAATCCATAAGAATCCCTTAATTATCTGAATATTACATTCGAAATATACCAAAATCTGTTTTAGGAATTGGAGCATTGAGAGATGCAGATATACAAAGAGCTAACACAATACGTGAGTCAGCAGGATCAATAATTCCATCATCCCAAAGTCTAGCCGTTGAATAGTATGCACTAGATTCTTTTTCATATTTAGCTAATATTGGTTTTTTTATGCTATCCTTTTCCTCTGTCGTGATTGTTTTTCCTTGAGACTCAAATTGCATTTCCTTAACTGTAGCAAGTACATTTGCAGCTTGTTCACCTCCCATAACCGAGATTCTTGCATTTGGCCACATGAAGAGAAAACGAGGAGAAAAAGCCCGTCCCGCCATACCATAATTACCTGCGCCATATGATCCTCCAATGATGATTGTGAATTTAGGGACTTTGGCATTACTCACAGCCATGACCATTTTTGCTCCAGCTTTTGCTATACCTCCTGCTTCTGCAGTGCTTCCTACGATAAATCCAGTAATATTTTGTAAGAATATTAATGGTAATTTTCGTTGAGAACATATATTGATAAAATGAGTCGCTTTAAGAGCACTTTCAGAAAATAATACTCCATTATTTGCTAGAATTCCAACAGGATAACCCATAATGCGAGCGAATCCACATACTAATGTCGTTCCATAGAGAGTTTTAAACTCGTGAAAACGTGATCCATCAACGAGTCTAGCAATAATTTCATGAACATCATATGCCTGTCTTGGATCTTTAGGAAGAATTCCATAAATTTCTTCAGGTTCATACAATGGAGATTCAGGTGTACGAATATCCATTGAAGTCTTTGGGGGAAGGTTAAGATGCTCAATAATATTACGAGTAATACTCAATGCATGTTCATCACTTGTAGCATAATGATCAGATACTCCAGAGGTTCGACAATGAACATCAGCTCCTCCCAAATCTTCAGCAGATACAACTTCTCCAGTTGCTGCTTTTACTAACGGAGGTCCCCCTAAAAATATGGTACCAGTACCTTTCACTATAACAGTTTCGTCTGACATTGCAGGAACATAAGCCCCTCCCGCAGTACATGAACCCATAACTGCACTAATTTGTGGGATTCCTTTTGCTGACATTTGAGCTTGATTGAAAAAAATTCTACCAAAATGTTCTTTATCTGGAAATACATCAGCTTGGAGAGGTAGAAAAGCCCCTCCAGAATCAACCAGGTAAACACAAGTTAATCGATTTTGTTCTGCAATCTCTTGGGCTCGGATGTGTTTTTTAACAGTCATAGGAAGATAGGACCCTCCTTTTACTGTTGCATCATTTGCGATAAACATAATTTCTCTCCCTCCTACTAAACCGATTCCAGTAACAATTCCTGCATATGGTGCTGCGTTATCATACATATCAAATGCTGCTAAAGAACTTAATTCCATGAACGGAGTGTCAGGATCTAAAATATTTTGTATTCTTTGACGTGCAGGCAATTTATTTCGTTTTATGTGTTTTTCCATAGATTTAGGATTACCAGCTCTGACTTTTTCCAGAATTTCACGATATTTTGTTAGAATTTCATTATAATTTTCATAGTTTTCTTTGTATTGATCAGAATTAACATCGATTTTAGTCCGTATGATTACCATGATATTTACCTCTTGTAATAAACACAGTCATCCGTTTAGAGAGAAAATTGAATTCAGTTTTAAACATTTATAATGTCTTCAACGTAGAAAGCACCAAGAAAATCAGAAATGAATACTAATGTTAATTTTATTTCTGATTCAATAAAATCTTTATTGTTTTCTTATTACTATAATTTGTAAGTTTTCTAGTTTGAAATCAAATTGTTGTATCAAATTCATTTTTTATTTATTTCTCTTCCTCACTTAATTCTTCCTCCTCATTTTCTTCTTTGTCTTTTTCAATATCCATAAGAACAACATTAGCTTCTACTTGATCACCTTTTGGAAAATAGACGGTTGTAACGGTTCCATCGTAGGGAGCACAAATTTTATTCTCCATTTTCATAGCTTCAATAACAAGAAGTTCTTGGCCTTTTGTAACATGATCTCCTGTTTTTACGAATAATTTTACTATCCTTCCTGGCATTGGGCTTGTAAGACTCCCTTTATCATCCTCAATAGATTCAAATTGTTCTTCAGTCTCAGATATTCTTTTCAACTCATAATCTTGTCCATCTAGGTGTATAAAACGAGTATCACCGTCTTTAGCGACAGTACATTTATAGATTATTGGACCAAGAGTAAATTGAAATTGACCCTCGCCAAGTACTTTAGCGGTTACTTGTACTTCTTTTTCTTTGTCATTTTCATCTGTAATGATAGCAATGAATGAATTATCCTCTTCACGTCGAAGACGTACCTCAAAGCGTTTTTCCCCATCGTGAAATGTAAAAACTTCGCTCATGGTTAATCCCATTTAAGGCTCAGTATTTTCGATTCTGTTTCTTGCCATGTTCCCAAGATCCAATATTTTTCCAAGGGGAATACGGATCTGAATCAGGTAGAAAAGAGGAGTGAAATTCTTCGCCCTTACTGGGTATTATTTTCCGAATTACGGCTTTTCCTTTACCAAAAGTGCCTGTTATTTTGTCAGAGAGAACATCTAAACTTTCTCTTCCCCACGTGCCAAATTTTTGCCATGGAGAATTTATATCTATTCCATTAATCGCAATTAATTGCCCAACTTCACTACCGGTACTCATATAGGGTTCCATAGTCTCAAATAAAGCTGCTGCAAGTAATACTTCAAAAGGAGTTTCTTTGGGTCCACCACGCCATTTATTAAAGTGATGTGTCACAAAATCAGTGTGTGTAATACCATTAACAAAATCCTTGTGTGTTAAAACCTCTTTTAGAAAGTTGATATTTGTAGGAATTCCTAAGGCAGTATAATTCCGTAAAGCCCATTTCATCTTCTGAATAGCTTCTTCTCGATTTTCAGCATGAACGATTAGCTTTGCAATCATGGGATCATAATAAGTTGAAACTTCTCTTCCAGAAGTTATACCGAGATCATTTCGGATATTGACTCCAACTGGAACTTGGACTTGATGAATTTTTCCTGCTGTTGGCATGAATTGATTCGCAGGATTCTCGGCATATATTCGAAATTCTAGTGCATGACCTCTTCCAATGACATCCTCTTGTTTCAGTGTTAATTTTTGACCTGCTGCTATTCTAAGTTGCCATTTAACAAGGTCAACACATGTAGTCGCTTCTGTTATAGCATGTTCAACTTGCAATCTAGCATTTATTTCTAGAAAGTAAAATTTGTTTTCAATTTCATCAAGAATGAATTCAACTGATCCAGCATTCGTATAATTTACAGATTTTGCTGCTGCTATTGCTACATCTCCCATTTGTTTTCGTAAAGCTGGATTTTTTTCGAGCACTGTAGATGGAGTCTCTTCAATTATTTTTTGATGACGCCTTTGAATTGAACATTCTCGTTCATTTAAATGAATAATATTCCCATAATGATCCCCCAGAATCTGAAATTCAATATGACGAATATGCGGAAAGTATTTTTCTAAAAAGACATCTCCAACTCCAAATGCACTTTTAGCCTCTCTTTGAGCACTTTCATATGCAGAGATAAATTCTTCTTCAGAATCAACAATACGCATTCCTTTTCCCCCGCCACCAGCAGTAGCTTTAACCATTAATGGGTATCCTATTTCTTTAGCTTTTTCCTTCAGGACTTTCTTGCTACGAGAACCTTTATGATATCCAGGAATAACTGGTATTCCAACAGCTCTCATACTTCTCTTCGCTTGTATTTTGTCACCGACTGCATGTATAACCTTTGGTGTGGGACCAATCCAAACTAATCCTGCATCAATGACTTTTTGAGCAAATTCGGAATTCTCTGATAAAAAGCCATAACCTGGATGTATTGCCTCTGATTCACTCTCAAGAGCAATATCAATGATTTTTTGCATATTTAAATAACTTTCTGATGGAATAGGGTCACCAAGAGGATAAGAAAAGTCAGCAGCATGTACATGAACAGAATCTTCATCGACATTAGAATAGATAGATACAGTTTCGATGTCCATTTCTTGAGCACTAGCAATAATTCGGGCAGCAATCTCTCCACGATTTGCGATGAGGATTTTTTTGAACATATAATCACTTAATGAATTAGTTTGTATTTTCAAGTTTAAGAATTTGATCTTAGTCACTATTCTCATAATTCAAAAATATTAGGGATTACCTATTGTGTTCGTCAACCTCGGATGATTGAAAAACACAAATATCATGCCTGTGTACATGATTTTTCTCCTAATTTAAAAACTGTTCTGATAAATTCTTCTCACCCATATGATGGACAGGGGTGAAATGATTAGTAATCAATCTGATCTCTATTCCTTGAAATTAGTCTTGACAGATAGAAAAGTGATAATGAAAAGTTAGAGAACCTGCTATTCATATTCTTAAATTAGGTCTTAGTGATAATTGAAAATATATTATGCAAGAATACATTTACACTTACTATAAGAGTTTTACTGAAGATATTTTTATTTTCAAGTGTATAGAATGAATTGTTTTGGTATTCTGAAAATTAGAAGGATTTAATTATCTTATTGTCAAAATTTCGCTATTTAGAACAATATATTCATTAGAATATCAGAATATTTAGCGTTTTAATGTTCGGGGAAGTATAAATATATAAAGTACCTTGAGATAAAACTAGGTGGATGATATGGCATCAGTAGAAATAGAATTACTGCTATCAATACTCAAACAGATTTGTATTGGAAGTTTATTTTCTGGATTAATCATATTCTTCCTGACATTATTTTTTCAGGGAAGTCATTTATTCGACCATGACGCAGATATTGATACAGATATTGATCATGGTTTATCTATTGATCACGGGGGTATAGAGGTTGGACATGCAGACATCGACCTCGACACTGATATTGATATTGATTTAGATGTTGATATTGATTTAGATGTTGATATTGATTTAGACGTTGATATTGATTCAGATGTTAGTATTGGTATAGATAAGGACATTCACATTGGTGTTGACAAACATATTGAATTAGGTGATCATGATTTCGATGCTGATACTCCAGCGCCTTTGATGCTTTTATTAGGAACTTTTATGCTGACTTTTGGCGGAATAGGAACTCTGATACTTGATACTTCAGTTCATCCTCTAATTTTAATCTTTCTAACTTTCTCATTACCTATTATAACTACATTCACGATCTCAAAAATCTGGACTAAAATAGCTGTATCTGAAACTTATCAAACCCCTCTTCAAACTATTAAAATCGATGATCCAGTCAAAACAATTACAACAGTCGATACAGAAGGAGGCCTTGTCGTTGTTGAAACAACATCTGTACATGGTCCTGTAAAAATGGCTGCAAAAACCAGATATGGAGCAATATCCAAATCTATGACAGCTTATGTCATTGAGATCCAAAAAAATACTCTTATCATTGACGAGTGGCCATCAACTTCTGATAAAGAGAAACCACTTCCTAAACAAGATTCTCTTTCATGGGGATAGGCCGAAAAAAAAAAACAATGGTGAAAAAAAAATGAAAAACACACTCTTTCTACAAGGATTAGGAATAGAAGAATTAATACCTTTAATCCCTTTTGTTGTTGTTATACTTTTTGTTGCGCTATTATTACTCGTTTTGTTTTATGTCTCACGATATCGGAAGTATAAAACAAACGAATATGTTATTCACTTTCGTCGTGGTAAAATCAAACGTGCCGGTACAGGAGGAACAGTTATACTCTGGCCGATCTTCGATGAAGTGGTTGTCATCCCAACAACTGTACAACAAACATTACTAGAAGCACGGGAGAAGGTTGTATCATACGAGTATCAAGACGTTGCCTTAACAGCTTTTGTTTATTGGAGATGTTCTAATCCAGAAGTATCTTTTTCAAGTGTAAGCTGGAATCCACATCGAAGTGATTTTGTTGAAAAGGCAATAAAAAATGCTACTGAAGCTATTATCCGAACAACCTGTGCAAATATGCCCATTGAACAGATAATTCGTAATCGTGCTGAAATCATAAAAAACGTGACTACAGAACTCCATCATTTAGCGGGTGATTGGGGTATCACAATCGAATCTATTGAAATTCGAGATGTTGAAGTTCTTGATGAGCGCTTAAAAGACAATCTAGAAGCTGTAAAGAAAATAGAAGAAGCCCAAAACGCCCAACTCCGTCAAGCGGAAATGGAAGAGCATGTTCAACTTAGAAATCTTGAAGTACGTCAAAAAACTGGAGAAACTGATCAAATCGTCAAACTTTCAATCGAAGCTAAAGCAAAAGAGCGAGAAATCAAAATTGCTCAACTAGAACAAGAACGTGCAATAATTGCAGCAGAAACAGAAAGAAAACAAAAACGAATTAACGCAGAAGGGGAGAAATTCCTACGTGTAACTCAAGAGGTAGGAGTAGAAGCAGCTCGGATCCGTCAACTAGCAGAGGCACGTAAAGATCAGCTATTAGCTGAAGCTGAAGGTGAAGCAGCTAAAATCAGACAAACCCAAATTGCTGTGGCTGAAGGTATTCTTGAACAAGCAAAAGCTTTGAGTAAAGCAGATGAAAAATATATCCAGTTAAGAACGATAGATGTGCTTCCTGAAATCTTCAAAAATATCAAAGTAGACAAAATGATCCTATTGGGAGAAGGACAAGACGCCTACAAATCAATTGCCCAAATGGTGCTTCCTTTCATGGAACTTGCTAAAGAAATGGGTTTTTCCAAAGATTTATTACCTGCTTCGAAGGAAAAACAACCACGTAAACGAACCTCAAGTTAGTAGGTTTCTTCCCTTTTTTCCCCTTTTTTAAAATAAGAAATTAAAAACCTTTAGATTATTGGTTAAAGTTATTAAAACTTATTAATGAACATCTCCAAATAAAATATTTCGTGAAAGTCTAATAGATTCTTTACGGGATCGCATCCGAGTAAAGCCATTTTCGATCCAATCCTTAGCTTCTTCAGATCGTCCGATTTTGCGATAAATAGACCCTATCGTGAGATATAGAATGGAATCATCTTTGAGTTGATTTGCTCTTAAATAAAATTCAATTGCTTTTTCAAATTCAATCATATGTTGAGAACCTAAAGCTTTCCAATAGAAAAGATTAGCAAGCCTAACCAAAAGCGAAACTTCAACAATCTCTTTTACAGTCTCTTTGTCCTCTCCATCCAACCGAGATAGGATTCTCTCAAAATGAGTGATTTTGGGTAATATTTTGAGGAAATCCTCTGGTTTAATGGTTGGTCTCATATAAAGAGCGCCTTCAAGGATTGGGGTGTCGGTAAAAACCATAAACTCATCAAGTAACGTATTCAATTGAGTTTGAATCTGAGTTACATCTCTAATAATACTTGATAGAATCTGGTGCTGATCATGATCAACACGTATTTGTTCTAAATCCGCTGCTGATTGTTTTATCGCTGCAGGAGCGCTCTTTCCTTCTTTTGTTGAAATAGCTGTTTCTATGGTAGTATAAAGACTTTTCAAAAGATCTCTACTTACGTCAACCTGAGAAGAAACAGTTGTTAATCTCTTCGTAATTAGAGTTTCAATTAATTGATAATTCGCTAATATTCGTGTTTTAGCCTCACGACTAAACAATAGAAAGATTGTACAATAACGGCCTGACGCCTGAATACGTGGATCGGCAGAGGTATCACCTGTTACCATAAATGGATATGCTAAAGCTAATTCTTTTCGACCAGGAACAGGAAAAGAACCATGGAGTTGGTTTAGCTGATCTTGGCTCTCACCTAGACCAAGAGCTGTTAAAAGACTAATACTTAGTTTCATTGCACTTGTTTCATCTAATTTTGAGAGATTAATATCAGTTTGAGGACCAGTATCAGCCATAACTGCTAAAAGAATTCCTTGAACAAGCATAATTATTACACCGATATTAGCACAAAGGTTCTGTTGTCAAATACTATCGAACCAAGAGAGAATCTAAACACACATTAACTCTTTAACTTAATTGAAAGTAATTCTCTTGCTTTTTTCCGAAATATTATATTTTTCTGGCATACAAAACCCTAGACTGATTGAATAAAAAGTTTTGCAAATTTAAGTAGATTAAACTCCTAAAAACATCCTTACGTCAAAATTTCTTATAAATTAGATTAATAACCCGAAATAACCTATTAAATGAAATAATACATCTATTATTTGCTTAATGGCCAATATTGGCTAGAATGAACTAATCTTTTTTTGTTTATTTCCAGAAATCCAGTCTGGATCAATTCTAGCTAGGACTTATTTCAATAATTAAAAAAGCTTATTTCTTAACTTTCTGCTTTTGTGTCTTACGAGGAGGACTCGGTAAGTCCCGATCTACGCTTTTGAGTTTTCTTCTGGAAAAATCATGCAAAGAACGGTTAAAAGCTGATTCATTAGCTGTTACTCTATCATAGTTCCCCAGAGTAGGAGAATATAGTGATTGAATATCCAGTTTGAATTTGTGTAGTAAGTTCCACGAATTTCGGATCGCAAGTAAGTCATATAAATAACAAGAAGCATCCATTAGTTCAATAACTCGTTTTCTTGTATTTAAATCTAATTGTGCTATTTCAGGCCTATTCAAAATATCCAAAAGCATGTGAATAAGTTCGATTATTTCTGTTAAATCCTCTTTTGTTGGTTCTTCTTTTTCAAAAAAGGATATCATCAAATTCATCTCTGTTGTTAATCGTTCAAGTTGATATTTTAGAAGATGTGTACTTCTCACGAATTTCCTTTTATCTAGTTTACGGATTAAATGTTTGATTGTTCGAAGTATATTGTCTGGTTTCGATGTACGAAAACCTAAACGTTTTAGGAATTTCGCCATACGTCCACTGACTCGTAGTTGTCCAGTCATTTCTTTAACTGTGGTGTAACCTTGTTTATGGTGTTGTTCCACAATTTGTTTGATAAATGTCGAATCAATATCAGCTGCCATATCCATTACAGAAAGTAAAAAATATGCTTCCAATACACGAGTTGGATCATCAATTCTTTGAATGCTCTTTCTTAAAAATGAATTTAGTATTAAACGGTCACTTTCACTTATTAGAGATAATTTCCCTAATTTATGAACAATGAAACAGAATGATATCACTGAGTCTTCTATAACTGGACTATTTACTCCTTCAGATATCATTTTGAATACAATTTCTGAAACTAAATTTTCTAATTCTTCATTAGACCCTGTTAATAAAGATGAAATCTCCATCAATGTACTTAAACTATTAATTTCTTCAGGAGTTTTAATGAATTTTTTCACTAAAAGAGAAATTTCTGTTTCTCCAATCTCATTGACACGTTTAATAAAACCAAATTCTTTTAAAGTACTATATACATCCTTAGGCACATGGCTTTCCTGTGTTAATTCTTCTAAAACTTTTTCGGACGACCTACGACCTTTTATTGAGCCTTCAAGTAGACCAGTTAATAATTCTTCTGGGATTTCTTGGTCACTTTCTTTAGTAAGGACATATGCTAATGGTATTGAAATTTTTTCAAGAAGAGATTCAACATTATCCAATTTATTTAAGATCTGTTGGTGTTCATCACTCAGTTTTTGAACACTATTGACTATCAGCTGATCAAGATCTTTTTGGGATGAATATGCCGAAAGTTCTTCATGAATTACTTCTCGTACCTCCTCTAATTTTTTATCATCTAATTTGCTCTTTAAAAATTCCTTTCCGTATTTATGTTCTAGTTTTTTGTCAATTCGTTCAATAAGAAATGATTTAGCTAGTTTTTTCTTTGCCATATTGGCTGTATAGTCAGCTAATATTTGTTTAATTAAAGAGCCAACAGTTAATCCAATAAAGGGCAAAAGAGGAAA
>JAUUVJ010000407.1 GCA_030589605.1 Candidatus Hodarchaeota archaeon
AAACGGAATATTCCAGCTGTATGGAAAATTGCTGTTACTCCATTTACAACAGATTTAACTTCTTCAGGTTTTGTAATGTCAGCCGCTATGAATTCTAGTCTATTAGAATTAGGTAAATATTTCTGACCAACCCTTTCCAGATCAGTAGCGCGTACAAAATATCCCTGTTCGAGAAGTATATCGACTAAATGTGATCCAACGAAACCACAAGCTCCTGTTACTAAGCAAACATCAGATTCTTGATTCATTGTTAGACCAACCAACAATTTAATCGTAATTAATTGCCTCTTCATCTATTATTGCTTTTCATCTCTCTCAGCTAGTTGATTTTATTTGACTTTGGTAAGTCTCAAATGGATATTTCTACAGTTCTTGAAAGAATATGAGCAGAAAGAAATCTATTCACTATTTGATTAAAGATTTATGGTTTTGGGTCATTTTCTTTAGAGCTTTGTGGGATTTTCTCTTTCATCTTCCGTTTAGTTTCTTTGATATGTTCAATAACTTCTTTATTAATATCTACTTTCTTTATAGGACGACTTGAAGGCCTTTTCTTAAAAACCATTATTTCCATCAAGAACTCTAGTATACCTGACCCCTTATAAGATTATAGCCAAGAAGAGGATAAATATCCTTATGTGATCGAGTTAATTTCATTTTTAGAAAACGAGATAGGAGGACATAGGTTTTTTAGTATCTAAACTCTAACTTTCTCTATATCCGAAAACAGAAGCTGATGTTCTTCAGATTGGTAGCTATTGTAAATAATGAAATCCAAAACTTAGAAGTCGAAATAGTCGGAGTAATCCAAGTAACCTTCTAGGATACTATTTAAAAAGGAAGAATTTAATCAACAAGGTAAACGAATTAATAGGTGGAAAGAATGACATTAGAACAAGCAAGTTGCTATTATCATCCCAATCGAGTTGCGGTTACAAAATGTGAACGCTGTAATCGTATGATTTGTTTAGAGGATAAAATTACAAAAAGAATCTATGGTGGATCAGACAGTGCAGATAATATCATTATCTACTGTTCAACGTGCGTTAATGAATTAGAAAAAGCTAGAAAGGAATTTTTAAAGAAACTTAAACCGTTTTTCATTTTATTTGTTGTTTGTTTGGTGTTCATAGCCATTTTCGTAATACTTGACATGTTATTTGCGTTTTAGAAACCTATTCTCACAAAACATGTGAACTACTCGGTCTACCGACAGGTACGTGGTACTGCATGAATAACCGTTCAACCTCCGCAATGAGACCATCAGGGATGTATAAGACCTTACAAATTCCACCTTATAGTGAATTATTGCGGTAATTTGTGCTTTTTATTTGTTCACTGCAGCATCATTAATAGTTAAAACTTTCTCAGTAGATTTTTGAACCTCACCTTGTACCTTCCGTTGATTCAGCTCCTTAACTTTGTGACTGAAAGTCTGTAAATCGAAATTTGACTTAAAACGATGATCAAGAACCTCTAACTTTTCCCAGGCATCTGATGGCTGTTTGCCTAGATATTTCCAAGCATATTTACCTCTTCGCTTATCAGTAGATCTAACTGATACATACGTGACAAGCCAAAAATAAGGCCCATGAGGCATACCCTCAGTACATCTACACCCAGTTTTACCACATTTTTGCCATTTAACAATAATAGAAGCCATTGAAGTCTCTTCATTCCGCTCAGGCAGTGACAATAAATAATCTTACCATATGATAACTAGAAAATAAAAAACTTTCATCAGCAAATATCAGAAGCAATCATTGCATAACTTGGTAAAAGACCTTGGGTCGCCCTCGTTGTTTGCGATCCTCAGAATAGCGGGCTACATAGCCTTTTAATATCAATCGTAGCAAACTATCATATAATGTGGAACGAGCAATTCCAGTTAGTGTAACTAATTTCGATCGAGTCACTGGTCCTTCTTTCACTAGAAGTTTAAGTATATTACGGTCAAGTTCGTGGACGATAGGTGGTTTTTTCTCTGTTAGAACGGCAGTTGAGTCGGTAATAGCTTGATCTTTTTTTTCAATGAACTCTGAAAATTGATTTGACATACGATCACCCATTGAATTTCTAACTCCTCATTCATTTCAGTATCATATAAGAAACAGGAATATGCAGGCAATATGTTGAGATATTCCCTGAAAAGATGATCAAATTAAGAAAAACTAAACAAACTGTTTAAACGATCTGAAATGACTCATAAAAAGTATCAATGTACAATATTGACGGAATAAACGATGATATAACTATATTTCCTAAATCACGTCTATAGAAAAAATTAATATCAAAAAAAAATAGAATTTATTCCAAGAATTTTTTGTTTTTTTTCATTTATCAAATCCTTTTTATTTCTAGGTTCTACCAGGATAGCTAAAATAATTGGATGAACCAAAAAATTCTGTGTGGATCAGGAGAAAAGTAATGTTCTTTGAGAAATTAAGGTTCAAGAGACTCAAGAGACTTTTTATAATTACTTTAGTGATAACCACGTTTAATAATATGGTTTTTTTCCCTTTGAATGG
Source organism: Candidatus Hodarchaeota archaeon (assembly GCA_030589605.1). Lineage (GTDB taxonomy): Archaea > Asgardarchaeota > Heimdallarchaeia > Hodarchaeales > Hodarchaeaceae > Hodarchaeum. The sequence continues at coordinate 2,529 of JAUUVJ010000407.1, forward strand.
AAATCCTGTACCCATTGGTGTCCAAATTACAGATGATGATCATGGAGGATTTCCTCTAATTTCTAACAACACTTCTTCCGTCTACTTTAAACAAGAAATAATTAATGTAACAATTGGTTCATCAAAAGCATATATTCAAGCTGACTATACTTTTATGAATAACGATTCTACACCAGTGAACATGAGTGTCGGTCTACCTTTTACTAACTATTATGACCCTCTGAAAAGACCAGAAAATATCATCTTAACACAAAATCAAAAGAATCTACCCTATGTCTGGTGTGAGTTTCCTTATAATTCAACGGATTATAATTTTAACGCAATTATGTTCAATTTAACATTTAATGCAAATGAAGAAATCACAGTCCATGTTCAATACTCCAGAAATTATTTTATCTCTCGTAAGTACGGTTGTGAGTATCGCTATCTTGTTGGAACTGCAAAGAGTTGGGACCATTCGATTGAATCAGCAATCTTTGAATTTCGGATACTAAAACGAATTTGTAATCAAATATTTTCTTCTATTGGTCGATCTTCTGAAAGTTATTCTCACGAAATCAGAGAAAATAGCCACTATTACATTGTAAGTATCTACTTTCAAAACTGGATCCCGAATACTGATTTTTCCTCGGTTGGAGTGCGTTGGGAAAGGAGTTACCCACCAGATATTTCTGGTATTCTAATTTTTGTTATTGGAATTTTAGCATTTTTATTCATACTAGCTAAAAAATATGTCCGATAAAAGGAAAAAAAATTGATTACAAAAAAAAGAAGGGATCTAAAAGAATTTTTCTTTACATAGACACTTTTGGAGTCTCATTCAATTTATTGGGATTAATACGATATTCAAGAGGGCTAACCCCATCTTGACGCTCGACTAAACCTTCATCAACTAAACGGTTTAAGTTTGTTTGGATAGTAGAGATTCCAATTGGTTCTTTTAAATAGTGTTCATACAATTCTTTAATTTCAGGTGCATTGAGATAGTTAGGATTAGCTCTATATTTAACAATGCTCAGAATTTTGCCTTTTTTGGTATCTAAATCATTGAGAGAAACAGGTGCCTTCTCAGAAACATTATTTCTTGAATAGGATTTTTGGATTTCATTCTCACTTAAAAATGACTCCATTAAATCCTCAAGCTGACGTTGTTGATCTCTATCTAGCTCTAAATATCCTTCAACAATATTATGCAAAGGACCCAACCTGATTTTTTCATTGAACGATATCGTAATCTTATCCTTTGATGCTGTTATTTTAGATTCTGTTTCACGCATAATTGTAACCCAAATTTATGAGTATATAGGATTTAAATACTATCTAAATCTTATTAATAAAGATTTATTTCACAAATAACTAATAGAAATTCACTCTAATAAACCTTAATCAAT
>JAUUVJ010000024.1 GCA_030589605.1 Candidatus Hodarchaeota archaeon
AAGAAAATGTAACAAATACGTTACATTTTGAGCCAATGGAGAAAATCAAGTCTGTTGACTTGATTTGTTCCTTTTCACTCATTTCGTTATTAGATCTCTCTGTTAGAAAACTTTAAGCTAGAAATCTTCTCTGATTTCGAAAAGAAGAGAATGACGTGCTAGCGCCCCATTCTGTTAAATATTTAATGAAGAGCGTTTTTTGCATTAACCAGACTGACTCATATGAATTACAGTTTTGGTTCAAGGTATTATTGAGACTAAGGAGGACTTCTCTAGTTTAGCTTAAATATGGAAAGAAATTTCAAAAGTTTAATTGATTAAACGTTTTTCATATCCGCGAAAATGTGAAATGGAATGTCCTATACCGAGATCCATTTTTAACATACCAACAAATTGAGGAAAGATCATTATGAAAGAGCAGATGAAGAAGAATCACAAGGCAGTGCACAAAACACCTATCCTACCACCACATCTTATCTCATATGCTGTTACAAGAAAATGTAACCTCAAATGCAAGCATTGTTATAGTGAAGCTACCAAAGCCCCAGCACCTGATGAGCTGTCAACAGAAGAAGCAAGAAGACTGGTGGATGAGATCGCAAAATGGGGGATAAAACTCCTGATATTCGATGGCGGGGAGCCCCTTGCTAGAGAAGACTTTTTCGATATTGCATCCTATGCATCTCGGAAAAAGTTGAGGGTAGTGATCGGGAGCAATGGCACACTAATTGATCTAGAGGTAGCGAAACGATTGAAAGCCTCAGGAATTATGGCAGTGCAGATATCTATTGATGGGGCTATAGCTCAGACGCATGATTGGTTTCGGGGAGAGGAAGGGGCTTTCAACAAAGCCCTAGAAGGGGCTAAGGCATGTAGAACAGTTGGCTTGCCTTTTCAATTTGGCATGACAATTCGAAGAGGCACTTTGGACGAAATCGCGGCGATGTTGATCCTGGCCATAGAATCGGGGGCAATCGCTGCAGAATTCTTTGATTTGATCCCAGTCCCACGGGTCAAAAGAGAAATCGCGGATGAGGTATTAACACCCACTGAACGGAAAGAAGTTATGGAATGGTTGGCAGAAGCACAAACGGATTGTCCCATAATAATAAGAGTACCTGGCTGTCCCATGTACCCCTTAATCCTTCGAGAGAAAAATATTCAGCCAAAACATTTTGCAGCTCATTTATTGCACAGGATTCCCTATTATGGAAGAGGGTGTGCAGCAGGGATGCCAAACGGATACCTCACCGTCCTTCCAAATGGGGATGTAATCCCATGCATGCTTCTCCAGCTAAAACTGGGAAATGTCAGAGAGGAAAGCATCACCCAAATATGGGCCAATTCTCCAATTCTAGCCAAACTCAGAAATCGAAGCTTATTGGAAGGAGAATGTGGTCGCTGTAGCTATCGGGATAAATGTGTGGGCTGCCGTGGAAGGGCATATGAAGAGACAGGAAATATGCTCGCAACGGATCCTGGCTGTTGGTTCCATGTAGGCGAGAACGCAGGATCTTACCCGAAAAGTGCCGATTAGCGATACAAAATTGGAATAAATATCGGGAGATTTTGATTCCTAGTTTGCATGAAGAATGAGATAAAATAACACAAAAGTGCTCCTTCGGCATTTTACCTAGCTAGCTTTTTTCACATCCTCAATGACTTAGTTTGGTCAAGAAAGCAATTCCGCATAAAGCGGATCCAGGTGCATCCAAAATCATTGAATTGGAGACGAGACCTTGATCTTGTTAATTCCCAAGTGATTACTTTTTGCGTCGGGGATTTGGATTACCAGAGGACCTTTCTCAGAACAAGCATGGTCATATCTTTCAAGAACTGAGGTTCTGCTATCTGAGCGAGAGTCTCTTTTTGTTCGACTCGCTCCAGAACAATGGATAAAACTATTGGCAGGTTTTTCAGTCCAAGAGTCATAATGGAAGGGATTAAGACGGCAAAAACTGTTGGAGCACCCTCAACCAGTCGCTCGTCCTCTAGCTCGGGATTTTTTGCTAAAAAAGTGCAGATTACTGCCACGAGCTCCTCTATGGCTATAATGGGAAGTAATGAGACTTTTCCTACAGAAGTATCATAAGTTCCAGTCATGGTTAAAATGGAGATATTAAAATTCGTAAGAATTTCATCAGATTACTCCATTCGTTCTTTGATCTGTGGAGAAACTAGTATCAGTTCAGGCCCAAAATCAGTAAATGATCCGAGGAAATAACCCACATAACCCTGGGTGAGAAGAAGATGGGGTTGAACCCCACTCATCAAGAGAAAGAATGGCTGTGTATAAGAGAGATACATAAGAAATGAGAAGAGAAAAATTATCGTCAGGGTGAATAATATGGAGCCCAATTTTGTTGAAATCCAATGAAAGTATACTGTTCCTAACAGAAAAATGAAACCCATGCTTAAGAATACCGTTAATCCGACTAAGAGAAGCGACCTAATGGTTTTAAGATGAAATAGGAACTTTTCTGAGATTGTGGGTGCTCTTAGGAGATCGAAAGAAATAGCCATCACAATACAGCATATCGCAAGAATATATATTGTTAAAGTGAGGGGATGTAAGGTAAACTCCCACTCGCCCCTGTTGCGGGTTATTACAATGAATAAGGGTTGTGACAGGACCAGATCAGCCAGGGCCAGGGTAAAAGTCATCGAAAAAAGGATCTCACTCAGGGTTGCAAGAAACCGTGTTATTCTGCCAAATATAGGCCGATGCAGCATTCGCGAAAAACTAATCATGCCAAATGATATGGTAATGGTTCCTAACCGATAGACTAACAGAAACACATTCTCGGAGACAAATGGCAGGAGTGGGTCCAGGAGTGAAATTACTGCTCCCAAGATCCAAATGTCAATGCACCCAATTATCAGGAATAAATGCATAGCTGGGATATCAACATAGGTCAGTAAAATCTTGCATGGAAAACCCAAACTTAGGATGATGAAGCTAAGGAAAAACAGGCCAAAAAAGATCTCGATCAAATTCATTGCTTCTACGTTCTCTTCTGCACTTTTTTATCTAATAATACCTCTGTAATATCACTTTTTTGGCAAACATCCCCTTCTGACACTTTAAAAAGCTATCTAGAGAATCTGTTAGAGCGTGAAGAATGTTCTAATTCCCTTGTTCTTTCGAGATATCAGCATGGTTTCATCCCTAAGGTTAACCAGCTAGGTTATTACTTGGGCTCTCGAGAAAATCTCTGAATAGCGTCTCGGCTTAAATCTGTCAATAATTAATCGAATGGGTTCGTTAAATCCCTCTCTTTCCTTGACCGAGGTCTCATAGATGAGGTATTCGTCAAACTCAAAACTAACCATACCTCTAACTATGTCAACGCCTAAAAAGACGCCTTTTTTCGCTAGATCTTTTTTATTCAGAAAAATCGCAATAGGCATGGTCCTGTCGGTTTTTTTCTCTTCCGCTCGGATTAACCGCACATAATAAGAATTTTTTACAACAGATTCAACATTAGTCCCGTCTGCAAAGATGATGACCGCATCCGCGCCTGGGATGGTAATCTCCGACATGAAATCAAACCGTTCCTGTCCTGCGGTGTCCATCCAAATCAGGTGCCAAAGACTTTCCAGATCAGTTCTATCTAGAATTTCTTTGATAGTGACCGATGGAAACCACTCAACAAAATTATGGGTTGTAACCATTAGGATCATATCCGCGATATTGAAAGAAACGGTAGTAGTCGCGGTTTCATCCAAGAATTTTTTATCGATAATTGTATAAGTGCTTCCCACTTGGGCTTCTTTCTGATGATAGCGCTTGACATCAGCTGTCGCCTGAAAAAAGCGGCCTAACAACATTTTCAAGAAGCTTGTTTTTCCGCTCCCAGTACTCCCCACAAGAGAAATACGATATGTCCCTCTATAGTAAGGCGTGCTTAATAAGAGTTTTTTGACTTCAACTAAGCTGGGGTTAATTGGTCAGTTTTCATGTCACAAATCCTTGGCCCTAGATGGTTACGAGAAGGGTTCCCTACAGAATAAATCTAGCGAACAACTTCTAAAAGCCTTTCTAGGGAAAATATTCGCATGTATAGGGTTCACTGGGTAAATACTATGCAACCACAGTGCTGTTAAAGAATACGGGGAGTTGAAGGACCCGTCAAAAAAAACCTCCGAATTTGATTTCAGCTCTAAGAATCATTTTATGATAGCGAACGCGGTTTAACAGCCTAATTGAGGGCACAGGAAGCCACCTTTCAATGAACAAGGGATTTCAGATTAGGTAATTTGAATAGGTTATTAAAGTTAGAGCGCTAGATTTCTATAAATACTACAATCCTAGACTATTGGAATTTATAGGAAAGATTAAGATGCAGTGTGTCATCATTGCAAAAATGATCCGATTTCAAGAGTTAAAACCAATTGTGCTCCCCAGTAACTTTTTCGAGAAAGATGTGGAAGCAACAATTGCCCTCTTAATTCTGGTTCCGTCAACCAAGATCATCCAAATCATCTTGCTAAAAAGGCCTATAGTTTGGAAAGTTGCTATTCAAATGGTTGAACTTTCTCCCGATTTTTTACCGGAGCTCGACCGAGTTTTTAGCAGATGTAAATTACAAACCTGTTATAGCACAGGGGTCGTCTTCCTACCCGAATTCTGTGCTTATGATAGTTATTTCACCTTCACCGAGTCGTCGATTTCCGCAGAGCAAGTAACACAAGCATTGTCAGCTATTAAAGGAGTCAGTAACGTCGAGATAACCAAAGTCAGCACTTGAATCAGACTGATAGATCCATAATCGCTTTGAGTTCCACTTCACCCCCATACATGATGCTAGTTAGCTTAATATGGTGGAAATCAAATTTAGTGTGTTAAACCGCCAATATTTTAACAGACGGATTCCTATGGCACAACAGTTGCAACAAGAAGTAGATGCGTGGGCCGACCAACGGAATAGCAGTTGTCAAGCCATCGATTGACGATTCACTACCGTTGATGTTCACATTAGACCTAAAAAGCTTTATCCGTCATACTCGTAGAGAATGAGTACTAGCTGGTGATATGATGTTAAAGAAATTGATGCCTCTTACACTCGTATTTTTATTCTTTATCCTCTCTACAACTCCTATTTTTGCTTTAAATGGAACAGATGTCTGGCAAGAAAATGGATCCATTGTTTACTTCGTGGATGCGAAAATGTCGTGGAACCGACAATACTTTCAATCCACTTCCGAGTTTCCTGATTATGATGTGACAGAAGCTGAAGTTAACAAAATTTATACAGGGATCGTTGCTGGAAAGATGGTATTTGAATCGTCAACAGAGAATATAGCCCTTGAATCTTTCTATGCGTACTTGAATCCTGATAGTGATACTAGAACCAACCCTGATACGGGTTTGAATGCTGATGGTGACTGGACAGGAGCTTTTCATGACACGGTAGACTTCACTGACGGGCATATCGTTGATGACATCAAATTCACACATGATTACACAGATGATAATGGTGAATACTCTATCACTAAACATTTCAAAGTTGCTGGTGAACTAGTTGAAGTTACGGTAAAAGTTGATGGCTCGAGCGAGAGAATCAATGTTTGGGACTTGACAGTGGATGATTTCACACTCGATTACACCTACCAAAGTGTTACGTTTGTTATTGAAGTTAAGAACATAGTTTACAGGTTATCAAAAACAAATGGTGTATTACTTGCATCTATAACCAATGTGTATCTAAAGATGAAGAATACTGATGGAAGTCACATAACTCTCATGGAAGTTACCGAGTCCATAACAGCGTTTGAAGTGAATCACGTGACAGTGAAAACTGTAACTGGTGTTTCCGGTTTAGAATGGGGATTCGCTCTAGTAATCATTCCATTGATAATCTACAGGAAGAAAACAAGAGCTCGTCTGCTAACTTAGTATCGAACTTACCGTTTAAATGGTATTTCCTCTTCTTTTTCCTTTTTAGCATTAACATTCATTAATCCAGTGATATACTCACCCTTCTTTTCTCAAGTCCTCCTTTCCCTACACATTGTGGAAGGAATCGTATACCTGCTAGATTTATAAACTTTAACACTTATCCATATGTGAGGGGGTGAACCCGTCTGAAAAAAAATCGTAACTTTTTTACTAGACTGAAAATGTGTCGGCAGGGTGCTTCTACATCCACACTGGAGATTTATCCCTATTTACCGACAGAACATGCGCTCCTGATCGATTATGCCCATGTGTGTGCGGTGAGTATTACCAACAATGGCCACATGCACACCTATCCACTTAAGGAGGCAAACCCATGAATACATTGAGGTACTTTCACGTCAATTATGCGTTTTTCGCGTGTGAGAGTGCCCCCTCCCTCCCCCCTCTTTTTAAACAACAAAAACATGAGAAAATATTCAACACATGCAGCTTATGTGGGTAAAAGACTGAACCTCATAATGCTGTATAAACTTCAAGGAGAGAAAAAAATGGCCACAAGTCAAGAAAAACTACAACAATACCGATCAAAATGGTTGAAAATACAAAATTTCATACGTAATAATACTGGTTATAAAATTGCAGGAGTAGCCAGAGCTGGGTCAATCAAACAAGGTGGATGGACACTGGATAGTGATCTAGATATTAGATTTGCGATTGCAAAATTTTTCCATTTTTCCGTCTAGCGAAAGAAGGAAAAATGGGTCAGCAACTTGCGGTTGTAATAAGTTATACTCCTGGTGAGGTTGGAAAAAAGTACCGGTCAGCAACCAAAGAGGATCTTCAGATCTACAATGAAGCGAAAAACTATCTCAAGAAGAAAATCAACGACTGGCAATGGCTTGACGATCCTTTACCTCATGAACCTACTCCTCCTATAGGAACTTATGGAGTCGATTTTCAAAGATATACAAAACACCAAGAATGGCGAGATCTATTTAATGATAGACAGAAATTGGTCTTAGTCACCTTTCTAGATAAAATAAAGAGTAGTTATTCAAGTATTGAAAAATACTGTATCGATATCGGAGTAGATCCAGATATATCGGAGGATCTTGCTAAAGTTATTATTTCGTATATTAGTTTAGCTTTTTGTCGATTAGCAGGTTCTCTCTCAATTAGTACCACATGGTCTAGTACTTCAGAATCAATCCGAGATATATTTATGCGACCAGCATTAGGTATGGTTTGGGATTATGTCGAAAGTAATCCCTTTTCTGGTATCACTGGTTCTTTTAAAAATCAACTCAAACCAATATTAAATTATTTGAATTCAAAACATTCCATAGATAATAAGCATATAACTAGTTTAAATGTATCTGCAACTGATATTCCTTATCCAGATAATTCGTTTGATGCAGTATTTACCGATCCCCCTTATTATGATAATGTTCCATACGCAGCTTTATCTGATTTTTATTATGTTTGGCTCAAAAGAGCTTTAGGAGATATATTCCCAGAATTGTTCGCTACACCACTGACTCCTAAATCAGAAGAAGCTGTTGCAGATAAAATTAGACAAGACGACCCCAAGCAATTTTTTGAGGATCAATTATCAAAAGCATTCACAGAATTTTATCGTATTCTAAAACCTGATGGAATTGCTGTTATCGTATATGCCTATAAGACAACAGATGGATGGGAGACAATGGTTAATGCGTTAATGTGTGCTGGACTTGTTGTTACTGCTTCCTGGCCAATTCGTACTGAAATGAAATCAAGATTCCGTGCCACAGCTTCTGCAGCCCTAGCTTCCTCAATCTATATGGTTTGTCGTAAGATCAAAAGAGAAAAAGTAGGATATTTCAATGAAATTCAACCTCAAGTCGCAGATAGAATTAGAAAAAGGTTAAATGAATTTTGGAATCAAGACATCAAAGGGGGTGATTTCTTTATTTCAGCAATTGGACCTGCTATGGAGGTTTTTAGTAGATATGAGAGAGTTGAAAATTATGCAGGAAATCAAGTAACAACCACAGAATTTTTTGAATTTATTAGACAAATTTCTACTGAATTCATTGTGAACAGATTACTCAAAGAAAAAATTGCGGAGAATATTGATAAAGAGTCACAATTCTATCTAACTTTCAGATGGACGTACTTAAACAATCATATTCCTTATGATGATGCAAGAAAACTCGCAACAGCTTGTGGAGTGGAAATTGAGAAACTTTGGACTAGCACTGGATTCGCAAGGAAAAGTGGAGCGAAAATATCTTTGATCGGACCTGATAAAAGGCCAAAAATTACTAAATTCGACTCATTAGTCAATGTTATGCACCAAGTGTTAAAAAACTGGAGCAAAGGGAAACATAATAAGGTTGAAGAGTTATTAGAATCGAGTGGTCAGAAGAACAACACTTCTTTTTGGCAATATTGTCAAGCTGTTAGCGAAAGCTTATTGACTGGGTCTTTGGAAAAAAAATATATTGAAGGATTTTTACTAGGAAAGAATCGGTATCAAAGCTCAGTCCTAGAAAAAGATAGATCCAGTGATGATGAAAAAGGTCTTGATCAATATCTAGAATAGATTTTGTTTAGAATTGATAGAAAACAGAGTGGAAATCATACGGTTAGATTACCTATAGGAGAAATCGGTTGGGAAAGAAAATTTGAAATGCTATACATTAGAAGAACTGAAAACTCGTTTGAGTGAAATTAAAGAAACGGGATTCATTCAATCAAAAAGAGAGGGAAATACAGGCATTGGTTATACTCTTGAAGAATTACTTGAAGTTAAGAAAAATAATCTCGCAACCATGATAATCATAAATTGAAATTGCACCAGATCCAAGATCTAAAGACGGTGTATATTCACTAGGAGGAGGTGTTACCTTAAGATAATCTAAATGAGAGAATATTTCAATAAGTTCTTTTTGATGCAATTTAATGTTGTCAAACCAGCCATCTAAAACTAATATGACTATAGAGAATTTATAATTTGATTCTAATGCCTAAATAATAAATATAGTTAGTTCTGTTTCTCTGGAGGTATGAGACTATTAGATATTTCTAAGGCACTTGGACATTCAAATATCCGCACCACTCAAATATATCTAAGGATTGAAGAACAGGAAGCTCTCTGAAGTTTTGAATCTCAAGCTGAAAAGATACTTTCGATATTAAACAGATTTAACACCTTTACCAGTCGAAGAACTTATTCTAATATTTCCAGTTTTTCCAATATTTCTTCCAGCTCATCCATTGATGTTGCTACAAAGGAATTGTCTGGTAATTCTTCTGGAACCACCCCACCTTTCAGAGTCACAACTACTAATGGATACTCTTGATAACAATTCGTGTCTAATAGCTCTCTCCTCTTGGTCACATATCTCACTATCTTCTCCTTTTTCCACTTTTCCTTAATAAGTTTACTTCGTTTAAGTATCTGGCTCTCTTTTGGTGCTTTACTTACTAGATACCAGTTATGGTATTCAATGAATACAAGTTGGGAGAGAAAATAATCAATTGGTCTTGATTTGGTCTTGACTTTGTAATACCAGTTATCTGGTTGATTTTCAATGATCTTACTCAACTGATAACAGAATGCTGCTTCTTCCTTGGAAGTGTGTTTTTTCTGGCACGGTGGATCAGAGCGACAGGCTGTCGGTATAGGCCCCTTCCCCAAAGGGTCTAAGGGGTCATTTACTCGTTCTTTTGCTCTTTTGCTTGTTTTTTTTAACTTCTTTTTATCATACACCCTTGCTCCCCCCTTCACATTTGGATCTATTACAATTTTTACTTTATCTAATGTTCCAGGTCTTTTTTTTGGCATGAAATTCCTTCTTTTCTTCGTGGATCTAATATTGGATATTAATTATATTATGTAGATGATTTTTCAGTCAGTTCAAACTGTTTAATTTCATATAACAGAAGGGATTTCATTGCATCGTTCTTGTGTCCATTAAAATTTTTTCTAAAACCAAATTCTTCTTGCAAAAGACGAATAGCTCCAATGAGTCCACCAGTTGCTTTTCCACGAGTCAAATTTTTCCTATTAACGACTTCTTCGGTCAAATCATTAATAATTACCTGAAATTCTTTTAATTTAGGTATTCTTGATTTAAACTTATTATACCAATCTTCCTGTTTTTTTTCTTTGTTATCTTCTCTTGGTCTAAATCATTTCAACACCTATGTGAAATTTTTTAATGTATCCTTAGAGAATTTTTCTCGGATTAATGGAACTAGTTCATTTTTTTCAGCGATACTTTCTGCTTCAATAATATTCATCAAAAATTACCTACTAATCATATTTTTCTCTATTTTTTAACAACAGCAGTTAATTCCTTCAAAGGAAAATTGAACAAAATTAAGTGTGACCGATCTCCTATATAATCCTTCCCTTCATATTGTTAGGATTCATTATCATTTTGATTTCTGGAAATCAGTTCATTTTAAGAATTTCGAAGAGTTCCTTCTGTTGATAGATTACTGGCTGTGATTAAGACATTATTTTGAATAAAATCCTATAATTATTATCTTGAATGTCAGGAAAACGAAAAATCTGACCATTTTGTGCCTTCTCTAATCTAAACTAATTGTAATGATATTAAGTTGATTTTTCTGAAGTTATTCAAAATTTGTTCTTCACCAAATAAGTTTAAATTTCTAACTCTTTTTATTATGTAGACCTTCATATAGGAGAAGGAGTACCGAAAAGAGGATGGATTGATGGTGAATAAAGTTAAAAAGAATTGTTTTTTGATTCTATCGATTATAATTATGTTTTTTCTGATTTACTCCCCGATACCAATAGCTAAAACCGAAACAACAACCTTATTAAAAACACAGACAAAAACTGATAATATACCAATTAAGTTCTCTCATAGTGAGAACTTTAATATTGAAATAGCAGAAAATACCTTCCAAACGGATGAATTTAATGGATCAGAGTTTCTCGACGCCTTAAACGATTTTAATCAAACAGGAATCAATGTATATACTGGTTCCGATGTCATCCCAGGATCATCTGGGGCAATTCCTGGTACAGGTAGTCTTTCATACCTTACAATCAATTTAACCGAGGCTTATATTTATGCTGATCATGATATAGGTAATGGTGAAATTTATTTTAAGATTTGGATGAATGGGAACTATACTCGTTATCCAACTACAGGAGAAATATCTGCTAGTGATGGAGATACGCTATACTTAGATCTTGTTGGATTTGAAGGATGGACTTGGAATAATACTGTATTGATTGAAGTTTGGGAATCAGATTTTCCTGACCAAGATGATTTTCTAGGACAGGCGTTATATTCAACAGGAAATCTAAAAAATGAGACTGTAGAACTAAGAACGAAAATTGGTGGTATCGATGGTGACGCTAATGTCACAGTTCAATTCAATGTGACTAATACCAAAATCTTTTTTACTGCAGATGAACTTCTATGGGGATATCAACCGTATCTTTATATTGATGATGAAACGAGTGGTACAGAAGAACCTGATGGTATCTATGGACGTGTTTGCATAGGTAATGACCCTGTTATGGCGAAGACCTTATGGGCTCTACAATACTTCTTTTATTGGGATACCGAAACCTATGGAACCTCACCCTTAGAGGTCCAGCTACACAAATATGATTATGAAGAATTTCTTCTATATTTGGATCCTACTGATATCATAAAGCCAGTACGAATAGTTTATGACCAAGCACAAAACCCAATATATCCTAGTCATGAATTTACAGTTTTTGAACAATCTCCTTCAGTTACAGGAGATTTAACACAAGTTATCAACTTTACTTAAGAGTTAAAACCATTTTTAGGTTCCAATTTATCTATAGATTATCGTGTTGAAGATATTAATTCGATAGAAACAGATTATATTTCTGCTCAATTTGGAGGTCAAACACTGAAACTGACCATTGATACTTTTTATCATGCATTTGACTCTGGAGAAGGATCTAATGAAACTGCTTTTAATTATGAAGTTCAAAAATTCAATAACACCATCATTAAGGATTGGTATAGTCATTTAAATGAGTCACTACATGGAAGTATTCATAATATCCCTATTATTTCCTATACAACTCCTGAAATATCACCATTTACATTTGATGTTTCTGATCCATTCCAACGACCATATATCATCAATGCTTGGGGTAATGTGATGGATGACCTGAAAATGTTTACCAAAGCACAGTCTCAAGATATTACCATGTCTGCAGATATGAATGTAACTATTACTGTAGCAATAGAAGCTCTGTTAACAGTTGAATATCCTGAATCTGTTTCACCAGGGGAATCATATAAATTAAATTATTCTTTGGAAATGTTTGATGAAACTGTGACATTAACCACTGATTATGATCTTGATCTTAATATATCAGCAAACTTTTGGTTCCTTGGAGGATCATTTATCCTCATTCAAAATGGCTCATTTAGAATCGATATTCCATTAGCAAATATTGATGGACTATTAGACCGAGTAGGTGTATCACCACAATCATTAACAGATAGAATTGTTGATAAAGTTAATCAAGTTCTAACAAGTTATTATTTGGAGGTAGAGTATCTTACGATATCCCCTCAGTTATTGGGGACAGTCGTTAACGCCTCTGTTAGATTGCACTTCTGGGATATAGCTAAAGATTTTGTACCAATAATAGTTAGCTCACTTGCACCACAGATTTATCCTGCAGTTAATACCGCCTTTAAAGTTCTTGATCTGATAATTTCACACATTGATTTACAGGCAAAATTTTTGATCCAAACGATAATAACAGGTGATGTAGCGCTAGCTGATAGCTCCTTAGGTCAATTAAGTCAAAGTACAATTGAATTCAATGAATCAGAAACAGTAGTTCCCTTATCATTAACTGTAGCAAGTGCACCAACAAATCCAAATTTACAGGTTACTTTGACTAATATTGCCAATGGTTTGAATTTTTTCATTGACTGGTACTTTGATGCTGGATTAGAACAACCATTTAGTTATTTCATTGATGATTTCCGTATCTTTATTGGCCGATACCCCTCACTTGAAATGGATTTACCAAGTGGATTAATCGAAGCTAATGTCAGCTCAATTACAATTGGTATGACTATAGAAGGAGTAACTACTCAACCAACTTCAACAACAGCAAGTACAACTTCCCAAGCCAATGATGGATATATGATAATGGATTTCATGGTTATCTTTGCTATTTTCTTTTTATATCGAAGGAGGAAGAAAAAAGAATAATAGAATATATCTTCAGTGATTCCATCATTTAAGGATTCATCAGCGATTCTATTATTTTAGAATCCTTGAAAGATAATCAGTATTAACCAAATTTATGAAGAATGTATGGATTCATAAAAAATGTCTGAAAAAGACAAATTCTGGAACCAGTGAAACAGATGACCATTATTTATATCAAATCCTAAGACATGGAATTAATTTGACAATAATATCATTTTATAGGAATTGTTTATTAGAAAATCATCATATCATGAATCTGAATGGAAATATAGAATTTAAGCTCTGGGGGTTGTGCATTTGAAAGACGATAAAGAAATAGTGGGTGTAGTTAATCCGATCTCAGAAGATTCAACTCTAACCTTATATAATACCTTGAACCGTAATAATTTCGAAAACTTAGATGAGACAACATATAAAATAACTTTTCCAGAAAATTTCACATAAGACAGAAATGTATAAATTAACAAATTTTGAAGGGAGTAAGACTAATGAAAGAAAACCTAGAAAAAGATGATAAACGAAGAAAAGTTGAAGATATATTAAATATGCTTAATATAAATAGTATTTCAAAGAAATACTGCAGAAAAAAGGATGTAAAAAAGACAACGGAATATATTTCCCAATATCTAGACATTCCTGATGAAGTCCTTCGAAAAATTGTCAAAGAAGAATCGGAGTTAGAAATGATCATGAAAAGGTTTCTTTATATTGTTATAGGTATTATTCTAGGATCAATAACTGTGTATTCTGATTCAGATTTCCTTACATCTATAATCTATATTTTTATTTTGTCTTGGTTTTTATTTTTACCAGTTATCTTTATCTACATGATAATACGGCAGGATAGGATAAACCGAATAATACTAGCTGAATGGGTAATATTTTATCGCAACAAACCTCCAATGATAACTGAATAGCTCTAAAAGGAAATATAGATCTAATCACATTACCGAATAAAATAGTTGAAAAAATGTTTATTACGGGAGTGACTTAATATGTCAAAAAAGGGTTTACCTCCACTACATCACATAGAGGCTGAAATAGAAAGAATTTGGAAAGAGGAAATTAAAAAGGACTTCTTAGATCGTAAAAATCTTTATTATGAACACACACTACAAGCAGCTTTTTATCACCATTTACGACCATACATAGATAAGTATCCACGCTTGAGAATGTTTTTAGAATATGAAGATCCAATACTAAAGAAGAAGAAATATGATTTAACAATTCAGATTATTCATCAACATTCATCAACGCCTTTTACGACAATTCTAACATAGCTTTCGCAAATCTCTTATTCAGAATGATTGGAATTTCTTCGTAATCACGAAAAACCAAGATCTATTTCCTCTAGGTCGAAATCCATGATACTTGTGTTTTCCTTTTATCTTTGTTATTTTTCCTAATCTTGTGTTCAATCTATTAGTCGAATTCAAAGATATTAATTCATGACCGTAATAGTTTTAAAGTTATATTTTCTTTAAAAGAATTATATTACTAGAAATCACAAAATTTTAAACTAGGTGGCAGTGAGATAATTATGAAACAAAACATTGATGACGAAAGTCAAAATAAAATCGAGTTCCTAAATGGAGGAGATGAAACTTTAATCACTCTTTATAAAGTCATGCAACTCACGTTGTGTCATGATATTACAGTAAATGAATTTTTTAATAAAATAATTAGCTTGATCTCCCCAGCAATGCAAATACCATCAGATATACATGTAAGAATATTATATGACGAAAATGAGTATAAATCAGAGGATTTTAAAGATTATCAATGGACATACTCCTCAAAAATTGTAGTTTTTGGATCAATATCAGGAATTCTAGAGGTTAAATCCTGTTCAAATGAAGGAAAATTCCTTAGACGAGAAGTAACTATCATTGATACAATCGCAATAGAAATAGGTAAGTATCTTGAGCAAAATCAACTGAGACTAAGGTTGCAGGAAACAGAAAATCAATTGTGTGAGCTTACTGATGGTCTATCAAATTGGATTTGGTTTCCTGAACAGAGAGAATTAAAAGCTTTTCTCAGGAAACAGGCTAAACAAAAAACTCATGAATATATAGATAAAGAATATCAAATTGAACAAATAATAGAATCTGTTAGTGAAGGCATTCTTGTTTTAGATACCGAGGGGAAAATCATTTTCGCAAACAAAACTATTAAAGACTATTTCCACAAAATCATGGGTGAAATATTATTAATCGGTACAAATATCGTCTTAAGTGATCGAGATCACATCTTCCTCAAGCCAATCAAGCAAATCTTTATGGGTACTGATCTCAATCTCTGTATTAATTCCAGCAATCCATACTTTTAGCTGGTTTGAATAAACTTGTGTTAAAGAAGAAAACATCGAAGACCTCTCCAATAATAATTACATAGAATATTGATACCAATTAATAAACCTGAGTGTTTATCCATCCTTATTCAACGACTTCAAAGTCGTTTTTTTCATTCAAAAACGTAATTATCAACGACTTGTACTCTCTTCCTGATATATAAAACTTCTCATAATTTGTTGTAACCTGTTGAGGATTGACTGATTAATCAACATTAACTAGTTTTCTCAATTGCATAATCATTAATCATTGTTTTATAGGTAGAGAAAATCCTACTAATAAGCTTTTATCAAAATTTGCTGGATTTTACGACTTACATATGAAATTCGGAGAGAGATTGAGATAATATTTGGTTGAATATCATCAGTTCGGATTATTCGTTCTTATGCATCATTCCCCCAATGAATAGCTAGTCCACGACCACCTGCTAATCCTGGTTGCCCACATGAGGGACAGGTCATTGGTTCGTAATGAATTATTTCCTCTGTAGACTTGTTTTTACCAGAATATGCGTTAGCAATCAAAGTAGCTAATGTTACTACAGATAGAATAAGTCTCAGACTAGGTTCAAGTTGTAAAATCTGTGCTGCTATATTATTTAGATTCAGTGCAATTCACCCATATTTTCTTCCATGAATAATTTTGAATATAGCCTTATTAAATTTTTGTTTCTTGTTCAAGGCTGTACTCGCTAGAGCTGGAGGACACGTAATGGAATCTTTTATATGAGGGGATAATATGTGGATCTTCCGACTAAAAATATTGTTGCGATTGTAGAGGTCATAGCGACTAG
>JAUUVJ010000102.1 GCA_030589605.1 Candidatus Hodarchaeota archaeon
TGCGTAACCACCATTTTTCCTTTTACCTAGCGACAGTAAGTAGAATAACAGGGAGGGATGATTTTTTACTCAATATCCTAGCTAATCGATTCATCAAGATACTTTTCATTAGCAATTGCTGAACAATATGAGTTTATAGGAATTCTTATTGAAATTGTGAATGAAACCATTCCTTTTGGTATCATAGCGATAGACCTCATAGCCCATAGCCAGAAACATTTCTTCCACAATCGCTTCAGCGATTCTCCCCTTGATCATACTATCTGATAGTTGATTTCTCATATAATCATTTTACATTTCTGGTTAATTAGGAAAATAAATAGACGATATTCGGCCACTGATTATCCTCCTCCTCTCCCCTTTTTCATCAATGATAATTGTTTCTTGATAGTGGGCCTGAAAAAAGATATAATTCGGTAAAGAAGTATAAACTAATAACGAGCTATAGGAAAAAGGGAAAACAAATTGCCTCTTAGATCACCTAAGCAAGAATTGGAGGAAATTTCAAGGGCAGAATTAAGAAAAACCATGAGTAAATGGGTAGTAAACTCTTTAGACAATGATTATGGATTTGATTTCGAAGTAAGGTTTACAGATGATAGA
Source organism: Candidatus Hodarchaeota archaeon (assembly GCA_030589605.1). Classification (GTDB taxonomy): domain Archaea; phylum Asgardarchaeota; class Heimdallarchaeia; order Hodarchaeales; family Hodarchaeaceae; genus Hodarchaeum. Next base: position 604 of record JAUUVJ010000102.1, read on the forward strand.
GGGGAGTTTCAGGAAGTAAGTTCTGAGAGTTTTTACATACAATTAAAAGCCTCTGAAACATTTACCGAGCAGCCGTTTGAAGATTTGAAAATTGATCACCTTAAACTATTTATTACCCAAAGAATTCCCGTGGTACTAATCAAATATTATAGAGACGTTCAGAAATTTTATTGGGTAGTAATTCAATCATATTACCTAGATAATTTAAGAGAGGACATGAATAAGTGGGAGAAACAAGGAACAAAGAGAATATTGATTACACATGAATTAAACGATTTAGAGACCTTTAAAAGACATTTAAAAGCCGATCAAAAAAGAATCACGAAATTTATGGCCTTTTTTCTTCCAATTGGAGATGGAATCAAGGTAGAGGTCAATAATTTTGCTGAAGTCGATGCTCATAGAGAGAGGGCGGTAAAGGAATATAAATTTCTTGATCTAAAGAAAGCTGACAAACTAGATAGAATGGGTAATATTGAAGAATCACGAGCAATTTTAGAAAATTTAATAAATACTCCAGAGGATGATATTGAAAAAGTTAAAGCAATTATTGGTTTAATATGGAGTCAAAACTTCGTTGATACAGAGGAGTACAAAACGATACTGAATTATTCGAAACTAGGAATCACTCTGTCCAAAAAACTAAATCTCGATGGTTTTCAGAATTATATAGTCATTTTAAAGAATCAGGCGCTCTTAAACAAACTATATTCGGATTATTTCTCAAGTTCAATGTTCAAAAGAATGTCTGAAAAGACATATGGAAATGAATATTCCTTCCTTTATATTAACGATTTAATCAACATCAGTAAGGTGATAGAGCCCATTGTCAGGGAAACCAATACAGCTTTGGAAAAGTTAGCTCAAGTCGATATGTATCTATTTCAAGGATCATTACCGATTATCCTACAAATTATATCAAGTAAGATATATTTTCTTGTTGCTCTTGATAATGATTTTTTGAGTGATGGGATTAAACGACCTGAACTAATCAAATTGTGCCTTTCAATATGTGAAAGAAGCAAAGATAATGATATATTGAAAATGATGTATAGAAGTATTTCTACCTATTATCATAACATACTTGAGAATGAAAAGGCAATTTCATATATGGAAAAATGTATTGCAATCGGGAAATTGAATAGAGATACAGTATTCGTAAACTGGAATAGTAAACTCTTAGAAAATATGAAAAAGAAACCAAATCCTTACAAGATTCCTGAAATAAAACCATATAATAATACAACTCTTAAGGAGATCCAGACTACGGTACGGGAGTTGATCACTCATCGATATGATCCAGAAGGCGAAGATGATCATAATAAAAGTATAAAAATGGCAATAGATGATTTAGATACCACATACATATTTAAATCATGCATTCATGTTCACATGGTATATTATAGCACTAGTACTATAGGAAGAATGCTGTTTTTAGAGTCTATGGGGCAAAAAGTAATTTGGTGAGAAATGTACTTCAAAAAGATTAAACCCAATACCACGGTGCGGTACTCCGATGCATCCAAATTACTTCGTAATTTGTTAGCAGTCTGCCACAGTTTTTGTTCAAAAACCAAGCTTAATCCCAACGATTTGTCTTTTATCCATGATCCGAGACCTTTTTTGCGGATACAGGACTCTATCTTGCATATGGGCTTTATGATAGTTAATAATATCAACTTCCCTGATAATTCAATCAATATTCTAACTCTAATATATTGCTATCGACTTCCGAAGAGGATTTCTACAAATTTTCCATAAATAAAATTGATGAAAAAAAAGGAATTGAAAACCACAAGGCCTAATCTGCACCAATAGGTAAATTGGCAGTATAACCAATTAGGACATCATGTGCATCAAGCCCCCTTTACAATAGACCTTATGCTTCCAAAAAAACTAAAAGGTACGCCATTGAATTTTTTCACTTGTGCTGATTGTGGTTACACTAAAACCTATGTTGATTCCAAAGGATTGGAAAATATAAACAAATTTAGATTCTTTATTGATGAAAACATAGAAGAATAAGTATCTTTAATACGTAGCTGCCACTAACCGCGTAAGGGCCACCAAATTTATCCCTTTCAACCAAAGTTTTCAAGTGTTCTTCTTCCTTCACGGATTTTAGGAGAGAAATGAGAACAATTGTCAGATTCGATCTAAACTAGCTTTTTGGTCTTACACTTCATTTCTTCGGTTTTTGCATAGCACTGGCTTCTTCGATAATTTTTTTTGCTCCGTTAAGATGAGATTCAATCATTGCTTGATCATACGAAGCTGTTGGGGATGCATACATTTGTAATACACCTGTTAGCCTATAACCTTCTGTTTGCAAAGCCTCGATTAACTCACGGTCAAAGGAAGAACATAAAAGCGAAAAATGAATGATTTTCTCAAAAGCTAGAACATATCTCTTCCACAGATCGGTCTTTTTTAGAGATTCTATTACTTTTTGCTTTAATTCGTGCCAATTTTTTTGAATTTCCTTTTTTACTTGTGCTAGTAAACCAATAATTTGTCGTTTATCATTAAGGATTGTTAAGAACGAGGAAACGACAGCTATCGGGTAATAAGGAACATTTTCACTAAATAAGTAGTAATCCTTGAGCTCAATTTTTCCCAAGTGAAACGGAACTAATACATAAAAACCTCGGATTATTGATACTATGTCTCTCGTATCTTTATATTCTGCCCATAAAGTAAATAGCCTAGCACTCCTCTGATCAATATCTGGTATTTCTTCTGACCAAGGTTGGACATTAGAATAATTTAGTGCAATAGGTCCTAATTCCTCCACCGCAGTTGCCACATCGATATCTCGACCTGGATAATAACGGTTCATTAATGCTTTTGTCTCGAATTCATACATTCGGTTTTTATCAATAGCATGAGTACGACCATCATAGAATCTTAAATTGTCTACCATATCTAAACTCATAAGCTCCAGCTTCAAATTTTTCTTTGTGAAAAGGAAAAAACGACTTCTTTTGACAAAGTCAAGTTCCCTTCATTAAATTATGGTAGGATAAAGACCTAGCCTCAGAGAGTTAAGGCTTGAAAATTTGCTTTTTACTAGCTCACCTGTTCTATGTGATTATATAAAATCTTTCTTCCGCATCTCTTCATGTTTCTGACGGGAAACCGTATCTATTTTGGTGAAGCGTTAACGTTTTGGTGCATTAATCCTCTAGGATTGTGATTTCTGCACTAACACGATTATTTTTTCATCTTGTACATATTCCTCGAGTTTCTTATTAGTCATCTCTTTGGGTGTTAGTTCACTTTCTTTTTGCCATTCATCCACTTGTTCCCAAATAACAGCTAAATTAACATCTGGATTGATATCCTTAAGATCTAAGCCTGCACGAAATTTGATTTCCCAAAAAAAAAGGAACTTAACTAGATTCTTCCTCTTCAAATTTCTTCTTCATATCTTCTGGAGCCGATGAGGGATAAAACTTATTATATTGAATAACACTCTTTATACAATTGGATGATAAAGGTAAAAAAACGAACAAAAAAAATCAACTAGTGAGTGAATCTTGCCTTTTTGTCCTATATGTGGTACAGAAGTGACACATGAAGTCAATCAAGTCCTAAAAGCAAGGTGATTAAAATTATTAGGAAAATTTTGAAATTTTTGGTATGTATACTGATAGTATTTGGAATGATCAATTTAGCTTTCTCTAAAGCGCAGATTATTTCCAATAATGCCGTGTTGGAGGAAAACAATCAACAAAGCTCTCAGTACGAAACCCATGCTCCCATATCTATTGAAAATAACACCGATTTCGGTGTTCAAGCGCAGAACGAAGGATGGGATGGGGATGGTAGTCAGAGTAATCCTTATGTGATTGAACTGTATAAAATTACAGCCACTACAACAGGAGGAGCTTTAGTAGAGATTAAGAACACCGATGTATATTTTGAACTCTCTAATAACCTATTTGATGGTAATTCTCAGGAAATCTATGGTATTAAACTCAATAAAGTCAAAAATGGGACGATTCTATATAACGTGGTCCAAAATTGCAAACTTGCAGGTATTAAGTTATTAAGATCTGAGAATAATGAGATATGTGGAAATAGTATTTCAAATAATGGTATATATAAGGAAATTTCTCTGGTTCCTTCATGGGTCCTCTATGGTTGGGGGGATCTATATGGTATTTACTTAGAACTTTCCCATGCAAATTTAATAACTAATAATACAGTCGAGGAAAATATGGGCGGGGTTATGTTATCTGATTCAACTCATAATTTTGTTTCAAAAAATACCGTCTCCAATCATTTATATGGCATTGGATTCATCAATGCTGCTCATTTTAATGTTATATCAGAAAATACGATTAATTCAAATACTCATGCTGGAATATGTTCTTATTTTGATAGAGCACACCATAATTTAGTTACAAAAAATCTTTTCTATGGCAATAAATATGCAGTAGGATTACGTGGAAGAAATAACACCGTTTCAGACAATGTTTTCCACGATAATTCTTTTGCAATTTCATTCGGGTCCGGGGTTGATCATGAACCGTGGTATGCACCGGAAGGTACTATAACAAACAATATCATCTATAATAACAGTCAGAGTATTTTATTGGAATATGCTAGCGAGACTAATGTCATGAATAATTCAATCTTCACAAATCAAAATTTTGGACTTGAAATTTTTTCTACTTCCAATGATAATATTATCAAATGGAATGATTTCATTAAGAACAACCCTGGAGGAGAATCTCAAGCAATTGATGATGGTACAAACAATGAATTCACTTCGAATTATTGGTGGACTAGTTAAGCTAAAGCGTATTCTATTGCAGGTGAGGCACAGAATACTGACACCTCACCTAGAGTTTCCCCTAATAATCCAAACAGTCCAGATATCACCGCAGCTCCAGATAAAACTCCCAGTTGGAGTGTTGTTATTACTATGATGGTATTTATTACCACAATAGTACTCAGAAAAAGAAAAATTAATTAGATCCTTCTAAATCGAAGAATGTCGTTTAGAATAAGAAATCAGAGGATAATATTCACTCATTCCTCTTCTCTTTCTTTTTTTTAGTTACTATTTCAGATGAGTCGTACAAATTTGATTGGAATCTTTATAGAAAAGAATTTTGATCAATTCTTGAACTTATATAGTTGAATTTTTCAATTGGAGAAGGAGAAAAAGATAAGTCTGATAAGATTGTATCTTTCATAAAAATAGGAATAATAAAATTTTCGTCTGTGAAGGGTGTTAAATCTGCTATCGCTATTAAATAGTTTGCTCGGGCTGTAATAATTGCTATTGGATTTAAGTCGAAACCAACAATCTGATTGCTAATTAATTGAAGAAGATCTGATTCTTTCATAGTTGATCCATATTGCCTTCTAATACGATTTATTGCGTGAATGAGAAATATTCCAGAACCACAGGACGGATCCAATATTCGAGTATCTCTATGTAGTTCAATATTATTAATTATGTACTCCGCTACCCAATTAGGGGTGTAATATTCCCCTAAATCATGTCTAACCGTCCTTGGGATTAAATCTTCATATAACCCCTTAAAAATATCCCCAGACCTATTAAGGTGAATTGAACTAAACATAAGTTGATAGTTATCTAGTGTTTTTAGAATTGAACAAATTGCTTCTTCTAAGGATATTGACCACTCATCGGTAAACCACCAAAAGAAATCACTCTCAAAGAAATTTTCTAAGCCTATATCTGCAAAAATACTATTAGATGGCATCATTTTAAATATTTCAGCGAAAATGTCTCTTTCAACTTGTAATAGAAATTTCACATATCCTTCGTCAGCTTTTTTCGTTCTAAGCGTCACTATTTCTAAGGTTAAAAGTGTAAGAACAAGAGAAAAATAAGTTTGAAAGCAAAAAATGAGTTTATCAAGTCTATTTTCATTTACATTAAACTTTACATTAAACTTTTTCACTAGATCTATTGAGGATGCTTTTGTTTGTCGAAAATCGTATCCACAGGATTCTAAAAATATCTTTTTCCACCTGTTGAAGTCCTGACGTTGAGAAGCTGTTCTATTATTGAAATTATCAATTAAAACTCCAACAAATTGATTACAATGTGAAGACTTGAAACCAAAATCCTTGATTAACGATTTTAAGATCAAAATCGATCAACAATTATTTAATTGAAACAATTAGCAAAACAACACTAGAGGTTACTTGATCCTTGAACTTCCCATCTCATTAAGTTAACTATAACATTAACCACTAATAAAAAGGCAAAAGCTCAATCCTAGACGTAAGTTAGGATAAGAACCATAAGCGCAACAGGCACCATATTTTTTTGAGTATAGAGGTTAACAAACACAATATATGAGTCACCAACACTAGCTTTATCAGTTGGGAAAACCGTAGTATTCAAAATTTTATAGCTGTAGCCAGATAACGTGAATAAGACATTAGTACGGTTAACACCATCAATGGAAAAAGTTATGTTTTGCGGGGAATCAGTAGAAGAAAGTTCGAGGATTAAAATTTGATCGGCACTCCCATTGTTAGTTACTGTAAAATTTATATCCAACCCCGTGTCTTCCAAATTCAAGGTGAGTGATTGATATTCCAAGGATATGGGCCCATATGTGCTCCCAATAGATAACAGATCCGATCGAAATGTTTTTGCTGACCGTTCATTGGTACTATCCTTGGGGAAAACCGTGATTTCGATATAGATAGTATCATTGTCAGGGATTAATTCGTCACCTTCGGTTATATCACCTTAAATACTTTGGATTATTACACCGCCTCTATCTTAATTATTTAATAATTTATTATTTTAGAAATCCCGTAATGACTCATCTCGTTTGAAATACATCGTTGCTTTAGCTCGCTCTTCTAACTGCGTTTTCAAAAAATCTATGCTAATGACACTGCTCGGATTCTGATTGTTAAGAATAGCGAGGTACATAGAAATATAATCACCAAAATATGTTGAGGAGAAAAGCTGGCAAAGCAAACTTGAACCTCTTGCTATTAATTCAATTATTTTAGCTTTTGTCGTTAAGATTTCTTTTGTTATCTCAAAACGAAGTGAAACATTTGGGTGTTCTATTGGAAAACGAAATACAATGATAATGAAAGGATTATTATTAGCCCAATTCTCCCATCCAACAATATGATTATGGTTAAATTCTGGTAATTCTGTTGATATTGCTAGAACCTTTGAATTTTCATTTACCTGGCACTTCAATCTTTCGGATACACATCCAAAAGGAGACCAAATAACTGGAATGCGGCCAAAAATGCTTTGAGCTATTTGTTTAGCCCTATTGATTTCTGTTAATACTTTAGGATTGAATTCCTCACGCATTTCTTTGAAAACTGCTATTGTTTCTTCAAGAGCTTGCTGATCAAAAGAATAAATGCCCAATTCATTTAATATTTTTAACAATGGGAAGAATAAGAGAGGAAAAGAAGCTCTTGGTTGATAACCAGAGAGAACAGGGAAAAATGGTAGCTCATATTTATTAAAAAAATCCTCCAATCGGCCTCCTGAACCTATTCCAATGATTTTCGCAGATCTTTTTACTGCGGATATTAAACATGAAATAGTTTCTTCAGTGTTGCCTGAATATGAAATGAAAATGACAACAGTATCTTTTCCAATGAAAGCTGGAATATCGTAATTTCTTTGTATGAGGATGGGGATTTTTGAAGTTTTTTCTAAATATGTTTTCAAATAATCCCCACTAATTGCAGATCCCCCCATTCCACAAATAACTATTTGAGATATGGATCCTTCATATGAAATCTTATATTGATTGATTCTAGAACTGATTGGTAACTTAAAAGAATATTGAAGTACTCGGTCGATCAATTCAGGCCAATCATACACCATTTGAAACATATTTTCCGAATCTAAATCGGATATGGTTTCCAAATTATCAAGCATCATTAGGAAATCATCCATTATTAGCTAGTAGGATTATTTTATTGAAAAAGGAAGATAGTGAAATAATTTTAAATGAACCTCTTAGTTTTTTTCACAATAATTCATTTTCATTATTTCATATATATTAAAATCCAAGATCTATTAGATAAAATGATCGAATAGTACCGAAATGTTAGCTACCTATTTCATAATAGGCATCAAGTTTCAGATATGCAGAAATCATATCTTAAGATCTTACAATTTCTTGGTAATTCAGGTTATTATGCCAGAACTGATGCAGAAAAGAATCTCCTTCAAAATCTCATTGAAAAAGGGTATGTCCAAGTTAAGAATGGCACAAAAAATGTTTTTAAACTCACATCTGAAGGATTAAAATATGTAGACCGTGAATTATATCCTAACACATCAATTACTGACCAAGATTTCTTATCCTGCCTTAAAGATGCTTACGATTCGTTAGCGAATCCTATGAAACCTCTTGTAAAAATTCCAGATATTCGAGAAAAAATGAGTGAAAAACGCATTCCAGACAAGGCATTTGATTCTAGAGTTTTAAACCTTCATGATGAGGGGATTATAACTTTGCAAACTGCCTTATCTAGAGCACATGCGGTTCACGGTGGAATAGAATCGAATTCTGGAACAGGTATTTTTTATTTCATGATGTTTGAGGCGTAATGAACAATGACACATGCAACAAGTCTTAGAACAGAAAATCCTTTTTATAATTACACCGCACGTGCGGATGTACCAGAGAGTTTCAATTTAAATCGGCCAAATAAAGAAGCTATGAAACAAGTTATTCGTTTTTTGGAAATTATTCAAAAGAAGAAACGTAAATCCGTTATTCTACCAATCATTGCTGAAGCAGGAGCCGGCAAAACCCACCTTTTCCATCATATTCGTGAAACAATTTCTGACGCTTACGTTGTATACATTCCAGTTCCTACTAACCCAAATCGAATATATTCTCATTTTTATTTTGAAACAATTAAAGCAGGAGGCGCTCCTCTTCTTGAATATATTGCTGATTCTCTTACTCAAAAATACAACAAAGTGGAACATGCTGCTGTAGATTTTCCAGGTATGGGTAACATTGTAATTGATGGATTTTTTGCTTTAAAAGAGCCCAAACAAGCAAAAATTGCACTTAAATGGCTTACTGGATTTGATCTTGACGAAGAGACAACGAATTTTAAACGTACAATAATGGATGATGAAGAATTGGCATTTGCAGCCCTAAAAATTATTTTAAAGACTGTAGATAAACCAATTGTATTCTTTATAGATGAATTAGAGTCATTGTTTATTGCTTTAGGACCAGAAGCCGAATTGCAATTTTTAGAGACTCTGAAAAAGATGCATAATGAAGCATCAAATTTCATAATCTGTCTAGCCTGTTTAGCTACGTTATGGGATAAAATTCTTGATTTATCAAGTACTGCTGTTCAAGGTCGAATTGAACCTCCTGTTGTTTTGAAAAGATTTTCGAAGAATGATATTGAAGATTATTGCAGCCAAATGCTCAAAGAGTTTCACCAGAAATTTGAAATCGAATTGTTAGAAGGGGAACAAGCAGTATGGCCCCTCACAAAGTCGGATATTGAATCCGCGTATGCTTATTCTCATGGTAATCCACGAGAAGCAATAAAATGGTTAGCTGGTGTAATTGAAGAACGAAAAATACCTTTACTAAAAGATTTAGAAAAAAATCAAAAATTTCAAGCAAAATTAAGTAAAAAAGTAAAAGAAGTAGCCGATAAGGTTGGCAAATATAATATAGGTATTTTATATAGACATAATGGAACGTTAACATCCTTATCAAATCCTGAAAAGAGAATTTTGATTACTATCCCACCTTTGAAAGGTATAGATACGATTTTTCATCAATCGTACTGGAAAAATCTTCAAAAAATTGCTTCTACAGAAGAATTTAATGAAATATTATTGATCGGTGAAATACTAGAACCAGAAATAGCTGAAAATTATACAATAAAATGTTTTTCCGAGAAAAATCTTACTAAAGAACTTGGTATCTTCCTTAAGGGTGCTTAAATACTGAACAGAAACCTGTACAGTATTTCCTTTTTTTTCTTCAGCAAAGAATTGGTGAGAAATGATCAAAATTTTCTTTGAACAATAAGATTTTTTTTCTGAAAATAATTTAAATTAACTCCGAGTTTTTTCCTTCGATGGAGAAAACCCAATGAGCAATTCTTTTCAAGACCCAGATGTTATTTATGACATTAAAAGTAAAATCGACAAACTAGCA